>NZ_JABXWD010000001.1 GCF_019173545.1 Candidatus Magnetobacterium casense
AATATCTTCATACACATCAGTTGCTTCCTGATGATAAAATTCAAGCACTAATCGACGCTTTTATTTCGGTTTTACCCGCATTTTTCAAGGCAAAATTGCTAAAATTCAATGAGTAATATAAGAGTTGAAAGGCTAATACTTGGGGTAATTTCAAATAAAAATTCTGTACCTTATCATTTGAAATAGCAATGTTGTTCTTTGAGGCATTATTTAAGCTCTCGGCTAATCTGTCGGCAAAAAAATGGTGCTGTTTTGCTCGTTCTTCGGCGATCAATGCCTCTACGGCTTTACGAAAAAGAACCGTATCCCCAGATGTAAATGCCTTAACAAGGCTTAATAATAAATCAGACCGCGCCATTTTATTATTATAATTATAGTAGTACCATATTTTGCTATTGTACCACATCTGTGGCATATTGTCAAGTTTTTCCAAACAACTCCGACAATTTTCATTAGAATCAGATGAAAAATGACAAATTCAACCTGCACTGGCGAGCGATTTAATGCGTGTCTCGGGGTAAAGCCTGAAGACATCTGCGGTCTTTTTCAGATAGCTCTCCAGAAATGCCCACATGATAGATACCTGCGGGATGATCGGATGCGGAATCAGTTCCGTGCAGTTCTTCTGCTTTTCACTGTACATTGGCGCAGTGCGCAGTACCTTCAACGGGCTGTTGGCCCCGCTGAACTTTTTGACCGTGCTGTTAGCTTCATTCTTCATGTGACTTAAGTGTACCACAAATGCAAGTCGTATGTAAACAATAGAAATCCTTATCCGTGTCAGATAGTGGTGATACCCATGCGGCAAAGTCATGGTGTAAAAATGAACTTTCCACGTGTTTTGTAATAATCTAAATCTGCTATAATAGAGTGTGCTCAAAACGGCAGTTGTTATCCCTGCATATAAGGTTGCAGATAAAATAGAGGGTGTGATACGTTCTGTCCCTGCAAGTATCGGTACGATCATTGTCGTTGACGACAAGTGTCCTCAGCACTCCGGTGACGTTGCCGCCGCCACGGAGGGTGTTGACAAGGACAGGCTGTTAATCTTATACAACGACGTCAACATGGGCGTGGGGGGGGCGGTGATCAGTGGATTGAAAAAGGCCATTGAGCTTGGATGCGACGTCATCGTCAAGATGGACGGCGATGGCCAGATGGATGCCGCCTATATTAATGAACTTATTGCCCCGCTGCTAAAGGGCCAGGCAGACTATACAAAGGGCAATCGGTTTATGAACTTTACCGCCCTCAAGGCAATGCCCAAGGTTCGGCTCTTTGGCAATAGCGTCCTGTCCTTCCTCCTGAAGATATCCTCCGGGTACTGGAACATCATCGACCCAACCAACGGCTACACGGCAATACACAGAAGGGCTGTCGAAAAACTAAACCTTGAGCAAATTGCACGGAGATACTTCTTTGAATCGGACATGCTTATCAACCTCAATATCATAAACGCCGTCGTAATGGATATAGACATACCGGCGAGGTATGGCGATGAGGAAAGCTCCCTCAGCATACTCAGGACATCCCTGGAGTTTCCCCCACGGTTGCTGAGGGGCCTTATAAGGCGGATATTCTTTAAATACTTCCTCTATGATTTCAATATGGTATCAATTTATATTATAATAGGATTACCGATGTTTGTTTTTGGCATAGTCTTTGGAGTCATGGAGTGGATGGACTCGCTCATCAATGCAACGGTAAAGACCTCTGGTACGATCATGCTTGTGGCCTTGCCGATCATTGTGTCGTTTCAGATGTTGCTGCAGGCCATAGCCATAGACATCGCCTCGGTCCCGAAAAAAAACAAGTGAGTGGCATAGTGGGTAAGATATTTAGCGATAAGGAACTTGTGAGAAACTGTGTTGAAATTGAAGCATCGCAACGTCTCTGAACAAGTATTTCGGGTGCTGGATATATTTGCCGGTGCGGGTGGTTTTAGTCTTGGTTTTGAGATGGCTGGTGCTAAAGTTATAGGTGCTGTTGAAATTGATAAGTGGGCATGTGATACTTTTTCTTACAATCATCCTGATGCAATAGTAATTCAAAAAGATATTCAAACACTAACCGATCAAGAACTATTAGATGTGTTTGAAACGCACCATCCCAATATTATAGTGGGTGGTCCTCCATGTCAGGGCTTCTCGATATGTAATCAAAACGCCGGTGATCCCAAAGACCCGAGAAACTCATTGTTTCATGAATTTTTACGAGTGGGTCACCTTTTTCAACCTACATTGATGATAATTGAAAATGTTCCGAATCTTGCCGTAGCAAAGACGGCGGAAGGAAAAAAGGTTCTTACAATAATCGAGTCATCATTGAGAGATATCGGTTTTTATGTGTATGCAGCAACCCTGCAGGCTACCGACTTTGGTATTCCACAGATACGTAACCGTTTATTTGTAGTTGCATCAAAAATCGAAATATCTAAACCTTTCCCTGATCCAACACATCAGGTGACATCTGCCAACCAGCTCTCAATAAGATTTTCAAATTCACTTCAACCGTGCCCGACATTATGGGATGCCATTTCTGATTTACCCCCTCTCAAGGCTACAGAAGGCTCTGAAGAGCAACAATATACAATGCCGCCATTAACCGATTATCAGAAGCTATTGCGCAATAGTAGTCACACACTATTTAACCACAAGGCTATGAATCATGGCAAGAGGATGATTGAGCGTTTTTCTACAATGCAGTGGGGTAACTCTGTCAATGACGTTCCCGATCATCTAAAACCTAGACGGCGCAATTCTCAAGAGATTGTTCAACAGGCTTATGACCAGAATAACAGGCGAATGTTTCCTATGCGCCCGTGTCATACAATACCGGCATCATTCTATGCCAACTTTGTTCATCCCTATCAGCATAGAAATTTTACAGCTAGAGAAGGTGCACGCATTCAATCATTTCCTGACTGGTATCGTTTCTTAGGCAAACCTACTGTGGTTAGCCATCGCTTACTTGCACGAGAGAAAAGATACGACGAAAAATTTCTTTGCCAATATAACCAGATTGGCAATGCAGTTCCCCCTTTTCTTGTCAAGGCCTTAGCCCATAACATATTACAACAACTTATCGGGAGGGAACAATGTTTGTCCACGGGAACAACTTAGAACAAAAAGAAAATCATCAGACCAAATATCGTGATGCCAAATCGCGGCAATATCTTACTGAGATACGGTTACAGTATGATCAATGGAAACAGACCAATATTGATTTAAAGGGGCCGTTTTTATTAAAAACAGACTCGGATTTATTGATTCTGGAAAAACGAACCAAACTGTTAAACGACTACAAGAATTTCATAGACCAACAAGAATATGCAGAACAGTTTGACTCGCGCTCTAATCTTCATTCCTCTGTTCTTGAAGAATTTATGTATTATCTCTTTAAAGATATGGTTGCTGATTTTTCCGAACATGCCTTAATTGGCAAATCGCACACATTTAAGGATTTATTTTTTAAATCAAACAGCTATAAATCAATGCTGACAACTCCCAATGTTTTAATAGAAAAGAAAGATCATGACTTTGCTATAGGTGTGAGAATCAATGCTGATTTTAAGTGCTTTGAGCAATCAACAACGCAATCAGAGACATGGGATATACCAGCAGTAACAGTTGAATGTAAAACCTACCTTGACAAAACCATGCTTCAGGATGCATCAACGGCAGCAGAACTATTGAAACACCGCAATCCAAATGCTTTATACATAATCGTGGCAGAATGGCTTAAATTAACAGAGGCGGTAAACTTGCGTAAATTTAAGATTGATCAAATTTATGTTCTACGAAAGCAAAAAAACACCGATAGAGAATTCAGATACCTCGACAGTTACACAAAGAGGCCAATATACGAGGATACCGTTGAACACCTTTTTCATTTTGTTCGTGATTTTCTCACGGAAGATTGGGAGGGTGGTATTAATCACAGATTGGCCAAAGGCTATCTTCTTTAAAACCAGATAAACTATTTTATTTGATCATGACCGTTATTTAGGCATATTTAGGAGGTTAATCTCAATGGCAAAGGTATTACTGTTATCACCGCCCTACGTGGACCTGTACGGCAATCTGAGTAAGGCGGCGGGGAGATACTTCCCCCTGGGGCTGGGATACATCGCCTCCTATCTGCGCAAGTATGGAGGCCATGAGGTGGCAATGTATGAGCCCGAGGCTCAGGGGTTAAGCTACAACGCAATAACCACTATCATAACGAAATCGCAGCCCGACGTGATCGGGATAACGTGCGCAACCCCCAATTTCATGAGGGCCATTAAGCTGGCGGAACTTTGCCGGAGTCATTGCACGGCCAAGGTCGTTATGGGGGGTGTGCATGTCAGCGCCATCCCTGAGTTTGTGATGCGGACATACCCGGGGCTTATAGACTGCGTTGTTATCGGGGAAGGAGAACGCTCCATGCTCGATGTTGTCAACGCATACCAGGACAACGCCTCCCTGGAGGGAATAAGCGGGATCATCTACAGGGATGGCGATACAATCATCCGCAACGACGTCAGACCCTACATCGAGGACATGGATTCCATCCCCTTTCCGGCAAGGGACCTGATACCTCAGCGGTTGTTCGTGCCCAACATGCACAACGCACGCTACAGGAACTGCATGACCATCCTGACCAGCCGAGGGTGTCCCTTTAACTGTTCCTTCTGTGCGGCCAGGATCGTCTCCGGCAAAAAGTACCGGATACACTCGGCACAATACGTACTGGAGGAGATGCAGATGCTCAAAAAGGACTACAACGCCCGGCAACTTATCATCACCGATGACACCTTCACGATCAACCACACCCGTCTTGAGGAGATATGCAGGGGGATGATCGATAAGCGGTTGAACCTCAAGTGGTTCTGCTTCTCACAGGTCAACACGGTCAACAGGGAGGCCTTGGCGCTTATGAAGAGGGCCGGGTGTTACTGTGTGGGGTTTGGGTTGGAGTCCAGCGACGAGGGCATCCTCAGGCGGATGGGAAAGGCCATCGCACCTGCAAAGGCTAAGGAGACCGTCAGGATTGCAACCAGTCTGGGCATCAAGACGCAGGCGTTTTATATTATCGGTTCCCCCGGTGAGACAAAGCAGCAGATGGAGGACACACTCAGATTCTCCAGGGAGGTCAATGCAACGTTGGCCTTTTACAACATGTTGGTACCGTTTCCTGGGACAAAGGAGTTTGACTACTTCTTTGCCTCAATCCCGCTGGAGGAGATAGACTGGGAAAAGTTTGTTGCCATCGGTGAGGACTGTGTTATAAAAAACTCCGCCGTATCGTCAGCGGAGATTGAAAACATGATAGCAAAGGCCAATTTCCTCTACTACACCGATATCAACAGGGTTGTCAACCTGTTGTCGCACATCAGGACGTTCTATGAGTTTACCAACTACTTCTCCGGTGGCGTCGCCCTGCTAAAGCAGGTTGGAAAGTGGTTCAGAAAGTAGATTAGATACAAAATACGTGGCATTTTTATGGGGTCAAGGGGACTGGTCCCCTTGCGGGGGGTTCTGAAGGGGGGCGGAGCCGCCCCTTTCTTTTCTTGTATTGCACGCAATCTAAATGTGCTATAATCCAGTTAAATGTAAATCCATGTTCGACCAACAAGGCTGTATCAGCTATCGCCATCTGCGCTACGGCTTCCTCCTGATCATGGAAAATGTAGATGTCTCCAGAATAGCGCGGGCCGTTCTGATTAAGCGCACTTGCGCCCGCGACATAGCTTTCCGGATTCCGGTGCTCGGCAAGGATAAGCAGAATTTCCGTTTGCAATTTAGAGAGCGGCACGACACGCATCCTCAATCTGCACTGCCAATGGTCGTGTTTGCATGTTACCTTCACGCCGTAGGGCATCAGCGACAACAAGGGCCTGCGCAATTGTCGGGTGTTCACTCGGCTTGCGGTTCCAAAGCGACTGAACACCAAAATCTCTGAACGCCTGATGGTAAAGCAAAGCAACACTATCAGGAGCCAGAACACCGGCGCCACGCTCTTTCAACTCGTCAAAACTGAGCTTATCCATCTGCAACCCTCTAAGAGTAGTGTATCATATAAAGTACACTAATGCAAGATTTTTACGCCCTCACCGTTTTGTCTAATGTTTGCCCTTCGCTACCACTTGGAAAGCCGCGTAAATGTTGGGGTGTGTTTTTAGACAATAGACAAAATGACTCCTTTTGTCTATTGTTACGAAAACATCTGATTACCTTTTCCCTAATTTAGCCCACGTTGTCTGAAATTGTTAGCCCACCCCAATTACACCTGCAAACGTTCCTCTATTTGCCTGATCACTTTTTCATGATTATTTTTATCAGTAAGGTCTGCGTAGTACTTGCCCTTCAAGAATTTTGGCAGGTCACAATGTTCAAGAATAATTGGCAATATCTTAACACGCTTACCTTCGATTTCTTCGTCCATTGCTATTCTAACTTCCAGCTTTACCCATGGTGAGTTTACAGATGCTTTGGAAAGAAACACTATAAAGTACTCGACAGTATTTATACCCTCACAAATTTTATCTAAGAGAGAATCACCGAGTTTAATCTCTGCCTCGTCCAACCAAACGCCAATCCCACGATCAGTGAGTTCCTTAGCCAGCTTCCGAACATCCTCTTTGTCTTCTGTTGCGTGACAAAGAAATAATCTTTGTTGGAGCTTCTCTGCTTTACACACTATCGCAACGTAGTCTATATCCCAACTTACTTCTTTATCAATTTTGACCCTTACGGTTTGAAAAAGGTCCGAGGTAAAACCGATTTTCTGAATTGGCCAAGCATATGTAGTTTGACAGCCAGAAAGAGGCCAAAGGTCAGGTAGCTTGGGAATTTCAATACGATGAAAATAATCAGAATGATTTGGCGGAATTACCTTTAATCCAAACTTGTCTATGCACTTATCATTAAAAAAGATTTCAACTTGGGCACCATACAGGCAGGAGTGAACACCACCAAAATATCTGAGGCAACCAAACACTAAAAATCCTCTCATAAAATTTTGAAGCCAAAATGGTTCAATAGCAATTCTCCAAGATGCCTGAGTTTCTGTATCAACCTGACGAATAGTTGCTTCACCTGACCCAAGAATTACTGTTGATTCACCTGAGAAATATCCTATAGGTTTCCCATTGGCTTCTTGAATTGTGGATGCAATGCCAGATTGAATACTAAACGAACTTCCTAAGACTTGAAATATTCGCCAAACATCATCCGAAGATACAATTGATTTAGTCATAACGATTAACTATAACATACTTCACTTACTCTGAACATATTTACCGTGAAAATACCCATGAGGCAAGAGACCATGCCCCGTATGATACTAAAATCCTCTTTTGTTAATCGCATTTACTATGCTAACGAGATCATCAGTATTTTGTCAAGAGAAATTTTCATAGCAGAGTTCAACTTGATAAGATACAAAGTACATGGCATTTTTACGGGGTCAAGGGGGCTGGCCCCCTTGCAGGGGAGGTCTGAGGAGGGGGCGGAGGGGGTGAGGCACCCCGGCCACAAAACGCCCTCCTTCTTTCTTTTTCCTTTTTCTCTCATAACTTGATGTTGCCCACACTCATGACGGTCAGGATCAGCGATATCACGATAAAGCCAACGATAACGCCCATCACCGTGATTATGATCGGCTCAATCAACACGACGACACGCTTGATCCCTCGCTTGAACCTGTCGTCAAAGACGTTAAACAGCTCCAGGAATATCTCCTTCATGTTGCCGCTTTTTTCGCCCACTCGCACCATGTTGACAACAATATCGGGCAACATGTCTACCTGCGAAAACACCTCGCCGATCTCCCGGCCCTCCTTTATGAGCTTGACCGTAGGCTCTATGGAGTTGCGGATTCGCACGTTTTCGATCAGGTCTATGGAGTACCTCAACGCCTTGATAAACTCGATGCCACTACTGAGCATCGTGTGCATCGCGTAGGAGAAGCGCGACAGCTCAAGATCAGTTATCATCGTTCTGACAAGCGGAATCGAAAGCGCATAGGAGTAACCCGCCTGGAGGAACCTCTTAGTATTCACAAACTTGAAGAAGATGATCACAACAACGACAATCGCTACCAGCCCATAGGCATTGAATAGCTTGCTGGCCCCATAGAGTATCTTTGCGGTCAGGGGGAGGAGTTTTTCCTGATTTTCACCGAAGATGCTGAAAAATCGCGGTATGATAAACTTGAAGATAACACCAAGTGTTACAAGACTTGCCAGGATCAAAAAGATCGGGTATGTGAGGGCGTTTTTGATTTCGGCCCTGAACTGTATCTGAAATTGCAGGTGGCTGGATATATGCTCAAAGGCCAGCTTAAGGTCTCCAATGCCCTGCCCAACCCTGATGACGTTGATCATCAGGGCGGTAAAAATGCCCACCCTCTCAAATGCCTCGGCAACGCTCTTACCCGCCTTAACATCCCCCAGGACGCCCCTGAGATGCTCCCTGAGCGTGAGGTTTGTCGTGGAACCGCCAACGATCTCAAGGCAGTTGTCGATCCTCAACCCCGCCCTCAATAAGACCGTAAGCTCCTTTGACATGTTGTAGAGTTCCATGTCGTCGATCTTTTTTCTCTTGAGGCGTCTGTCCACACCGGTATTCCGTGAGACGCCATCCAGACGGACAACGCTTAATCCCCTGTCCTTTAATATGTGTTGTGCCTCCTTTTGGTCTGCGGCGGAGACGGAGCCTGTTATCTCCTTGCCGTTGGAGTCAACGCAGAGATACCTGAAGCTGCTCACGAAACCCTCAGCACCTCCTCCATTGTCGTTATGCTGGCGATTAGCTTTAATATGCCGTCCTGTCGTAGGCCAAAGTGCCTGATTAAGACCTCTCTTATGAGTATGTGAGTACCAGTTTGTTACGGTCTGGCCTTCTGCCTTCCTCTCCGAGGAAGCAGATGAGAAACTCAATAGGCGTAGTCCTCGCATTGCCATGTCTGTTGCTCGTCAGTTTCGAATTCATTCCCTATATTGACGACAATGCCCACCTTTTGTCAATAAGCGAGAAAAGTATGTCAGTTAAGGATAACTACATTTGACCGGAAGAACAAAAAGGGCAGGCTCTTGAGTTGGATCGTGGATTTGTTACGTAATGTCTTTTAAAATCTTATAAACAACGCTTCTGTGTTCCACCAGATAAATGGAAACCCTTTTTCCTGCATGATAGATAAAGTAGAGTATCCGATAATCACCAGCCTTTAACCGGCACAAACCTTTCAGTTTATCGGGCAGAAAAGATAGCTGATAGTGTGTCACAGTATTAGCATTTTCAGCAAGCCAGTCTATTTTTTCCTGAATTTTTAACTGTATAGCTTTCTCTAATCCCCTGAACGCCCTCACGGCATCAGATGAAATTTCTATATTATACATACCTTTAAGCTCACCCCCTTGTCTGTATTTGTTTTCTACTTGGGAGTTTACTTTAGACCTGATTCTTCTTTAAGGTCTTTCCAATCCATCCCTTTTCCTTCAATATCATCCTGACGGGCCTTAAGCAGTCTGTCAATAACTTCCTGGTTTTGCGATAAAAGCCAATCCTCAAGTGCATCCTTTGTTTCCACCATCTCAAAAATATTCAAAGGAAATGAAATCATTATATCCTTCTCTTTAGTACTCATACAGTTACACCTCTATTAACTATACTTACTTCCATAGTGCCACACATATCTATGGTATCATACGGGCATCTGCTTGTCAACTATAATTCTTAGCGGAGACGGATCCCGTTATCTCCTTGCCGTTGGAGTCAACGCAGAGATACCTGAAGCTGCTCACGAAACCCTCAGCACCTCCTCCATTGTCGTTATGCCGGCGATCACCTTTAAGATGCCGTCCTGCCTCAAGGTCCTGAAGCCGTGTCTGTCTATCAGTTGTCGCTTAAATACCTCCAGGGCGTGTTCCTTCAGGAATATCTCCTTGAGGTCCTCCGTGTAGCCGAAGACCTCGTAGATGGCCACCATTCCCCGGTAACCGGTGCCGGCACACTTGCGGCAACCTTCCCCACGCATGAAGTTAATGGTCAACCCCAGGGAGTCTCTGTACCGCTCGTAGGTCTGGATGATTGCGTATCTGTCTAGTACAGCCGGGGGCAACTCAACAGGCCGCCGACAGTTGTCGCAGTTCCTTCTGACGATCCTCTGGGCGATGACGCCAATAATGGAGGCATTGAGCAGGTAGTCCTCCAGACCCATTTCGATGAGCCTGAACAGGCAACTGGGGGCATCGTTTGTGTGCAAGGTTGACAGCACCAGGTGTCCGGTCAGGGCCGACTGTACCGCTACCTCTGCCGTTTCGGGGTCACGTATTTCGCCCACCATGATGACATCGGGGTCGTGTCTGAGTATAGACCTCAGCGACGTAGCAAACCCCAGGCCGATATCGTCCTTTACCTGTATCTGGTTGACGCCTTCGAGCTTGTACTCCACCGGGTCCTCGACGGTTATGATCTTTTTCTCTTTGCGGTCGATGCTTGAGAGCATGGAGTAGAGCGTTGTCGTCTTACCGGAACCGGTTGGGCCGGTGACCAGGAGGATGCCATATGGCATGTTGATTAGCTCGTTGATAAGTGGCACGACGTCCCGTTCAATACCCAAACGGGTTATGTCAAACGTCAGCCGCGCCCTGTACAGCAGGCGCATGACCACGCCCTCGCCCACGGCAAACGGGATGGTCGATACGCGCAGGTCGATGAGAGCCGAGGCGATCTTGGTGCTGAATTTGCCATCCTGCGGTAGGCGTTTTTCGGCGATATCCAGTCCCGCAAGGAGTTTTATCCGTGAGACGACGGCCAGGTAGAGCTTTTCGTTGACCGATTCGCTGTCGTGCAGGACGCCGTCTATGCGCATCTTTATGCGATTGCCGCCCTCGGAGGGTTCTATGTGTATGTCCGACGCCCTGAGTTCCACGGCTGTGCTCAGGAGGTTGTTCAGAAACTTGATCACGGGCGCCTCTGAGGCCATCTCCTTGAGGGTTTCGGGCGTGTCGTCTATGAAGAGGGATACAACGTCCTTGTCGCTGGTCTTTAGCGGTCTTGCAAGTTCGGTTATGACCTGCTCGGTTGCAAGGAGGAGTTCCACGCGACTGCACAGCGCCCTGGTGACATAGTCGATGATGTGCCCATTAAACGGGTCGTTGGTCAGGCATGTTATCACGGAGTCCTGTTGTGCAATCGGGAGAAAATTGTCTCTGAACAGGTAGTCGATGTCAAGGCGTTGGGCGATGTCGCTTATCAGGGCGGTATCAACTCCCCTGAAGGTGTCATTGTCAAACAGCGGGATGTTCAATTGCTCTGAGAGGGCGCTTATCAATTGATATTCCGTAATGAGGCCGGAGTTGATGAGTATCTGCCCGATGTATCCGCCGATCTCCCGTTGTACATCGAGCGCCCTGCCTATGTCGTCCTGGCGCAGGCCAAAGAGCCTGATTAAGATATCCCCTATGAGCATAGTGCAGCGCCACAATTAGCCGTGGTTGTCGGGATATAAGCCGCTTTTATAGCAAATTTCGATTGGATTAAATGCAAAAGATGTGGCATTTTTACGGAGTCAAGGGGGCTGGCCCCCTTGCAGGGGGTTCTAAAGGGGGCCAGGAGCGTCCTGGAGCGACAAAGAAGCGGCTCCGCCCCTTTCTTTCTTTGTATCGTATGCAATCGAAACACGCTATATGCCATTCATAATATGGTGCTGTTGCCGTGCTTTAGCGATGTGACCACGCTTAGGTAAACGTCCTGTCCGGAGTCCTGCCCAGGGAGGTGAGTATCTCATACGGTATGGTACCTGCTGCACGGGCGAGTTTATTTGCCCAGAGGGCTGCGTTGCCCTGACTGCCAAGTAAGATGCACTCCTGTGGGGTAGACTCGCCATCGACGGCAGAGTTTATGACGTCGGTGAGGTCTGCCATCGAAACGTCCATACAGACCCTGCCGATGATCGGTGCAAGCCGTCCGTTGACTATCACGTGCCCCGTGTTTGAGAGCGCACGAAAAAAGCCGTCGGCATAACCAACGCCAATGACGCCAACGAGGGTCTCCCGCTGCGTTACAAACGTCCTGCCATAGCCAACAGACCTGCCCGCAGGCAGCCGCCTGATGTCAAGCACCCTGCACTTAACGGTCATGGCCGGTCTGAGATTGGGGTTATCTTCCCTTATCGGGTCGTAGCCGTAGAGCATCAGCCCCGGTCTGATGACATCAAGGTGTGCCGGGGCAAGGTACATGGTGGCCGCACTGTTGGCAATGTGCCATAAGACGCCGCCATAGTGTCCGCCATAGTGATTAATCAACCTTGCCTTAAGGACAACAAACCTCTCCAACTGGACGTTTGCAAAGTTCATGTCAACAAGGTCGGCCTCGCTGAAGTGGCTCATAAAACCGGTTACCTTAATGCCCGCAAGTGTCGCTATGGCCTTTATCTTTTCCTCGTCGATGTCAGAGACAAAGCCTAACCTGCCCATTCCCGTGTCCACCTTGACATGTACGCTGACCTGCATATTGTACCGCAGTGCCATCTCCGAAAGGGTCCGGGCAGAACCCACCTCCGAGATAACCGGTATCAGGGCATATCTGGTTATCTCAGCGATGTCGGGGGTATCGAAAAACACCATAATTGGTGCCGTTATACCTGCCTCCCTAAGCTGAATGGCCTCCGAAACAAAGGCAACCCCCAGGCAAAACACACCCAACTCCTCCAGGAGAGTTGCCACCTTTACGGCCCCGTGGCCATAGGCATCGGCCTTGACAACGGCTATTACCGGTCTGTTGTTGGACAAGCCCCTGGCATAGTCGTAGTTGTGCCGTATGCTGTCAATACTTATCTCAACAGACGGCCCCCTTTTCACTTGGCGCTGCCTTCCACTTTCTCCTTGACGTCAGGGGCATCCTTCTTAGGGGTTACGTCTATCTCCTCGGGTTCCGTCAGACCCCTTTTGAGGTTCTTGATAAACGACCCCATCCCCTTGCCAAGCTCCGGCAGCTTGGACGCCCCAAAAAGCACTATCACTATTATTAGGATTAGCACTAACTCCTGAAATCCAAAGCCTAACATTGTATCCTCCTTGTGTACCTAAAACTTGTTATTATCATTTTACCTGTTACTTTAATCATACTCTAAATTCATACCTTGTATCAATCTTTTTTAAGTCAAGTGGGGAGTTGATGTTTATAAAGCTCTCACCTTCGCCGTCTATTGAGCGGAACTCCTCCTGGGCTGTGTGTCATTGCTGGCTTGACCAGGAATTCAGGATTCGTAAAAGTATAGTAGGAAAAAGTATTTGCAAGCAATATTGACAAGATATCTAAAAAGAGTTATATTAGATATATGAATCAAAAATGGTAGCATCACGATCAACCGTGAGGGAGCCTGTAGTCAGTGTCGTGATGCTGTGCTACAATCGCAGAGAGGACACCCGCGAGGGCCTTGCACACCTGACCACGCAGTCCTACAAGAACCTCGACATTGTGGTTGTAGACAACTGCTCCTCGGATGGCACCGCAGAGATGGTGCAACAGGAGTATCCCGGCGTTACGCTAATCAGAATGCCCAAAAACGTAGGGGTTGGCGCCTATAACGAGGGGTTCAGGGCCGGCCGTGGCGACTACGTAATCATCATAGACGACGACAGTTTCCCCTCCGAGGGCAGCATCAAGCGGATGGTGGAAAAGTTTCAGGGTGACCCCACCCTTGGCATCGTGGCCTTTGACGTCAGGGACTACGCCCAGTACAACAACGTCTGTCCGGAGGACACGACAACAACGGCAGCCATGCCCGCATCAGGCAACGTTGGTGCCTACATTATGTCCTTTAACGGTGCCGGGGCCGGTGTCAGAAAAGAGATACTCGACAAGCTCGGCGGCTATCCGGATGAGTTCTTCCTGTACGCCAACGAACTTGACCTGGCCTTCAGGGTGTGGGACAACGGTTACAGGATCGAATCCTTCCCCGACGTGGTAGCATATCACAAGACCTCCGCGGTAAACCGACTCTCAGAGCGGGCACCGTTTTACTACACACGCAACACGTTCTGGCTTACGTGGAAACACTACCCCTTTGATATGATGCTCAAGGCAAACGTGGTACTTATATATCACGTGTTCTATCACACGATGGAGCAGTCAACAACGGTCTATTTCAGGGCGCTTGCCGATGCCATCTCCAGGTTCAGGAAGATACGAAAAAAACGTAAGCCGGTAAAGCGAGAGATTGCCTCCAAGATACGAGTGCCCCTGCGATTGCCATTTACTATGTACCGGTAGGGTGGATAGTGTTGGCATACCCCTTGGCATTCACGGTTGATTGGAGTGCTACCCGCCATCCCTGATCTGCGATTATCTTGGACCAAAAAAATGTTCCCCGTTGTAATGGATCATGTGTTCAGGAAACTCACATATCCATACTTCCGTTTCCCAAGCTATTTGATTTATATGTCGTTTAAATTCCTTGAAATCAGGAAATGCACTGACATATACTTTTCCACATTTACAATTACGCATCATTGTTTCTAATTCGACAATACGTTTTGGATTCATAGGACCATGTGAGGTAACAGCTTCTATCAAATAAAGCCAATTTCTATTTTTATCTAATAGGATTACATCAGGTAACTTATCATGGTTCGTAATAGAGATATCAATATTTGACAGTTCCGTTTCGTCTATGAATAGAATTTTTGACGCTGTATCACCGAGGTACAGCACTAATGCTCCAGGGGCAAAGCGTGGAGCAAACTCTTTTATTATCGCCGATTGCACCTCATTATGCTTTCCCGGTGAAAGCTCAAAAGTCAATCCGTTAGGTAACCTAACAGGAATCTTCTTTGTATTTCGTTTTTTTTGATATATTTCTGACAGTGTTTTTTGCTTTTTCTTGAAAGCATTCACTGTGCTTTTCCAAGCTTTGGTATTGAATGCTTTTATAGCAATTAACACTTCCTCTGTAAGAGAGTAATGTGCATTGGGACTGTTAGTTGGTAAGTTTAGATTATCGGGGTTATAATCTACAATGCCCGCTTGAACAAATTGATGAAGGACTTGTCTTCTAAAAGTTTCTCGAGTATTTGGGGCATATTTTTTATTGTATTTTCGTGCTATAAATTCCATAATCCCCTTTGTTATAGTAACACTATGTTTGTATGAACTATGCCAGGAATCTTCTTCTCCTATACCACACAAAGCCAAAAGGGTTAGAGCCGAAATATCATTTTGCTGTGACAATGGTAAACCAAAAGCCTTGAGGATATCCTGAGCGTCTTCAATCTTAGACATGCGTTATCATATTTTCTATTAGGGGTGTAGTAATTTCTATATTGAAAAACATATTTATCAGAGTATCAATACAATATGTCGCAACATGTGTATCCATTATATATCGTCCTATTTTTCTTATCGTTTCAAGCGAAGGTAATGGCATACCTCTTAATTCTGTTGCACTTACCTGAGTATTACCATTGAAAGTGGAAAAAAATATATTGAGTAAGCTTGAATTATAAATAACAGAAAGACCATATGCTTCTTCTAAAGATAATTCACTGTCAGGTATATATATATAATTCAAGTGATTTTCTATTCCTATAAAGTCTATATTAAATCTTTCAGCAATAAAGGGTGCTGCCGTCAAACGTCTTTGTTCCTCTTTTGCACTAAACCTTCGTATCAATACGTAGTTTTTGTTTAACAGTAACAAATTCATGGATTTATCGCATAGTCTTATGTGTTGTTTTTTTTTAATATCGATAGGCCATTGAACGGACATCGCTTTTACATGCTGCATCCACAACAAAGGAACGCAAGGGGTATTTACTTCTACGTTGTCTGTTATATACGAGGTAGCACGAAAAGGTACAACAGGACCAGTTGATATCTCCATACCGTAAGTATGTAAACTTCCTTTCCATGAATTTACAATACTGATTACCTTTTTTTCTCGAACAGATATAGGTATTCTTAAGATTTTATTTTTATTTTTCAGGTCTATGACTTCTGTTAATGGTAATTGGTGTTGTGTTGATTTTTTTAAATCACTTATGCCGTGACTAAAGGAAATTATTACAGTTCCTTCCCTAATGTCATCCGAAGTTGTTTTTTTACGTTTTACTTTGATAATTACATTCTCTTGTAACACATTGTCTCTACCGAAAGTCTCTCGGCGTGAACCAAAGAGATGAATAAATACTGGCCTTACATCCGAGAAAAACTGTTCTCTAAAAAGTCTGAAATAAGACCCGGCAGCATAACTCCTTGGGGTAATAAAGATAAGTTCGCCTTCTTGCTCTACAAGACAAGCAGATATTGCCATAAAAATAGCATAGATATTAGGTTGTCCATGTACTATAAACTCAGCTATCTTAGCCCGAATATCTGTCCTGGGTATTTTGAAATACGGTGGGTTTGAAATAACTATATCGTATTTACTGTTTTTATCTTCCTGTTCATCAAAGAGGGTTTTTATTTTGTTTATTCTTTTGGCATTTCCCAGTATAAAATCTTCTGCTCTTATTTTATAAGAAAGCCTTATGTTCTTCTCGTTTAACCATAACTTAGTGTATTGAAGACTTTTTTCTAAATAGGGAATTAAACTAGCATCTGATTCATAAGTAGTCAACTCGATTGCTTCCGTTTTGTATGAACTATCTGCAATGTGTTGACATAGCGCACATCCTAAAATACCTGCTCCTGCCCCCGGGTCCAGAATGCTTACATTTTTCTTGTAAGGTTGGTAAAGCTCTGCCATAAAGCTTGCAACTTCTAATGGTGTAAAAAACTGAGCCAGACTCTTCCTCTGTTGCATAGTCGTTAGTGATATGTATAATTGACCAATACGATCAACATACGCAGAGGGTGTTTCATTGTCTATAGGGTCGAGCATCATGGGGTGGAGTTGCTTTTAGCCACGGAGCATCATCCTATTGGTAGTTGATCGGGATTCTCCGATGGATGTTACCCGTATGGCAGCCTTGTCGCGGACGGGGCACTTGTTTTCGCATATCCCGCAGCCCACGCACAACTTTGTATCCACAAACGGACGCTTGAACACCCGCACGCCGCCTTCCCTGAGCTGCACCTCGACCTCCTGAAACCAGATGGCCTTGGGCGAGGTAGGACAGACCTCCTCGCAGACGATACACTCCGTGTTCATGGCCCAGGGCAGACACCTGCCACGATCATAAAATGCGGTGCCAATCTTTGTGGGCGGAATGTCGGGTTTCCTGCCGATCTTCCTCTCAACGTTCAGAGGCACCAACGCCCCCGTTGGACACACGTGACTGCACAGGATACAGTTGTGTTCGCAGTAACCGATCCGGTTGATCAGTATCGGCGTCCACAGGCCCTCAAACCCACCCTCCAGCAAGGCAGGTTGGAGCACGTTGGTGGGGCATACGCGCATACACTGTCCGCACTTGATACACCGGCGCAGGAAATCGGCCTCGGCGATGGCCCCCGGCGGACGTATTACGTCGGGGCTTACAACAGTTGAGGCGGTTGCCGAACTCCTCATCACGGGGTAGAGGATGACTGAGGCCGCAGCGGTCTCAATGAGTCTGCGACGGCTGATATCCAGCGGTGCCTGCACGGAGCTGTGGGCATCGGCCAACCCGTAGTGGAGCGCACCCTCGGGGCAGTCCTCGATGCAGTTGTAGCACAGGTGGCACTCGTGGAACTTCAAATAAGCGTGCGGGTCACAACCTCCGTGGCAGTTACGCATACAACGCTGACAGTCGGTGCACTTGCTGACGTTGCGGCGAACCTTAAACAACACCGCTGTTGACAACACCCCCAACAGTGCCCCCAACGGACAGAGCACCCGACACCACAGACGTGTAAAGTATCTGTTGGCAAACAGTATCAACAAAAACACAAGACCTATAAATATCCCGCCTACAAACATGGGTTGCTTTATGTACAGATACCCCGTGAAATAGTTTGAGGCAGGGTATATGGCAACCGCAAATGAGCGCGTCAGCAGGGCAATGGGGTCAAACAACCCCACCTGTAGCACGCCCAGCAGCGCCAAAACTATCAACGATGCCAGTATGTAGTATTTCAGCCTAAATATGCCGCGGTAGGCGTTGACCCTGTAGTCGTCCACCGCCCTATTTTTGGCTAACAGGCGTGCCGACCACTGGTTGAGTATCCCCAGGGGGCAGACCCAGGAACAGAAGAATCTGCCAAAGAAAATAGCAGGGATGACTATAAACAACGACAGGATAAGCCCCTTGTACACGCCCCATCCAGTCAATAGTGTCGAAAGAGACACCAGCGGAGACAGCTCCAGAAACAGCGACGTCTCGTATCCCTTGAGGCGTCTGAAATCGGTGAGCAACAGTAGCAGCACAAAGAGTGTGAAGAAAAACACAGCATATCCCCGTCGGATGTTT
Source organism: Candidatus Magnetobacterium casense (assembly GCF_019173545.1). Lineage (GTDB taxonomy): Bacteria > Nitrospirota > Thermodesulfovibrionia > Thermodesulfovibrionales > Magnetobacteriaceae > Magnetobacterium > Magnetobacterium cryptolimnobacter. Next base: position 18,383 of record NZ_JABXWD010000001.1, read on the forward strand.
GCAAGCGTAAGATACTTCTTGATCCCGTTCATCAGTTCAAAAGACAGCCCTTTGATATATTTCACTTCGATGCCCTACAGCATGAACATCACCTCGGCATGTGGGATTATTTTAGATTGCTTATTTAGTCTTCGATCCAATTCCTTCTCAAACTCTTCTCTAAGCTCCAGACCCGCATCTGGATCATCTAAAGATTCGATGTCGGTTTCCTCCATCAGACTTTCCATATCCTCAACGGAAGCATACTTAACGCCAACCATAACATTCATCTCCTTTTTTTACCTCTATCTTCTACCATCCTATCACATTAGCGTGCTTATAGTCAAGACTATTGCCACAAGCACATCATCCCCTCATTACAGGCATGTTCTTTATTGCTCCGTTGTTACTTTAAAGTAAATCTGAGATGGTTGTATTTTTACCGGCGCAAGATGTTTCTTAAGTATACTGATCGGATTCGAGTTTTTTCGGGTATCAACATTGCCTGAATAGAAGAAAAAAAGGGGCGGCTCCGCCCCCCTTCAGAACCCCCCGCAAGGGGGCCAGCCCCCTTGACCCCATTATCTTGTCACTCAAATATCATGCCTGAAAAAACATGTGTCATTTCAGTATATATCTTAATCCGTGTTAAGTTCATGTGTATTGAGGGACTTCAGATCGGTAGTACCAACGCCTCGCGCCTGCGCAATGCTCAGAAATGGGACGTCTGCAACGCTCAGGTCAAGGAATCTGAGGCTGTAGGCATCGATGGCCACCTCGTCAACGCCGGCGATTATGGTGTTTGCCACCTCAACGTCGGAGATGTTTCCACCCGTAGGGCCGTTTCGCTTGAGAACACGTGTGGCGTCCATAATCGTCAACGTGGGTCTGATTGCGCTTGCCAGGTCGGCGATTGAAAGATTGATCTCCTGATGGAGGCGGTTTCTGCTGCCCCCCAGGACGCCATACCAGTTTTTCATGGCTAACGTACACTTGCTCAACGAGTGGTGCTTGAGCACGGGGATGTTTATCAGCTTGTCCACCTGATGAAAATACCTGCACACTGGCCAGATATTTAGGACTTCTCCCTTGAGGTCTGTCTGGAGGAAGTCATCGCCCGTGGTGAACTTGACCTTACCGCCGGACTTCAACACGGCTGCCTCCACGCCGGAGCGGGCAAAGCTCCTGTAGGGGTCGTTGATCGATACGTCGGTCACCCACACCTCCGATGCACGACCCTGCAGGCACAGAGCCACAACCGCTGCAACAACATCCGGACTGGTGTTTGCGGCCAACTCCGGCTGCCGGTCCCAGCCCACGTTTGGCTTTATCAGCACCCTCTCTCCGGGTTTTATGAACCGCGACAGTCCGCCCAGTTTGTCAAAGGCCGCCTGCACCATCTTGCGGGTGTCCTTGCCGTGGGCTATCACCATTGTCGGATACAGAGCGGATGGTTCAACCCTGTAGTTCTTAAACGTGTAGGTAGTCTCCTGGCTGCGGCGCATGGGTCTGTCAGAGTAGGCGATAGCGCCCAAGACCCCAACCGTCATGGCAATGGCCCCCGTTACGCCCGCCCTGCTCAGGAACTCACGCCGACTCAGTACCGGCTCTGTCTTGTCGTTTTTCGATGGCATAAAATACTACGTTTCCCCTCAGCCCCTCCCTCGAATTGTCAATCCTAATGTCATACCAAGACCCTATTTTACAACCTAACATATTGCCCCTACAAATGACAATCACGATTAATTTGTTCTACTTCATAACTGGTAGCGCCACAATCAACCAATGTGACCACGTTTGAATGGAGTGCTACCAGTTATGCTCAGGAAGGGGTACCCCTTGGGCAATCATGGCCCTTGAGTGCCTTCCATCTCCATGGCAATAGCAAGGTTTTTCGAGGCTAAACCAAACCCCGGTTTAATCTCCAATGCCTTGCGGAAGTAACGTATGCTTTCCCGTACCTTACCCTGATTCAAAAGAATGAGTCCTATACCGTTATATGCAGCATGTTGCACCCTGCTTGGTGTAATGACGGTTGCTTTTTTGTAATTCTCATATGCTTCGTCAAACCTGTATGCATGAAAATACGTGTCCCCAAGAATTACATACACGGTATCATATGACGGGTTGATGTGTACAGCCTTATTGCAACTTGCAATTGCCTCGTCAAACCTGCCATTGCCGCTTAAAAACTCACAATAAAACGCATATGCCATGTAATTGTCACCTGTTACCTCTATGGAGTGTTTATAGAGTGTGTCACTGTTTTGCCAATACTGCACTTGTTTTTTGGCAATCACTGTATAGCAAATGAGGACTACTGCAATGGCAGCTACTGTCAATTTATGCCGAAGCCCCGAACCGGACGCAGAGACAGGTATGGTCATCGTTATAATCAGGAATAGCCCTATATATGGGATGTAAGTATACCTATCGGCCAGATAGGATATCCCAACCGGTACAATTCCGATCACAGGTATGAGCGCTATCACAAAGAACAACCACCCGACAATGAAAAAAGGCATACGCTTGAGCACTATCACTGCCACTGAGGTCAGCATGATAAGTGTCAGTGCAGAATATCCGATCTCATACATGTTCCACGTCGGAGACTCCCTGAAATACATTATGGCCATGTCTGCCGGGATAAACACCTTTCTGATATATGTTACGTATGCCACGAGCACTCTCTCAAGTGATAGTGGTATCGGCACACCTGTCTTTATCGTATCGGTTTGCGCATATAGGGTCAGCATAACGGATATGGCAGAGAAAATGATCAGGGGGATTTTTTCGACCAACAAGGATACAACATTGCCATTCTGCACAGGTTTTAAATTCAACCGTTGCAGTGGCCAGTAGTCCAGCAACAAAAGCACAAGGGGCAGCGTCACCAGCATGGGTTTTGTAAGGAGGCCGAGGATAAACGATAACAGCATCAAAATGTATCGTTTTACAGAAGGGGCAGCGGCGTAGTGGGCATAAGACCACATTGTCAGTAACCAAAAGAAAGCGCTCAAAACATCCTTACGTTCGGCCACCCACGCCACCGATTCCACGTGCATTGGGTGAATGGCAAAAAGCGCCGCTATCAGGGCACCCCTGTATATATTATCCGTGAATCTGGCAAATATGATAAAAACTAATAAAGCGTTCAGTACATGAACAAACAGATTGGTTAAATGATGTCTCCCTGCATTTAACCCAAATAGCTCAACATCTGCCATGTGAGACAGCCACGTCAGGGGATGCCAGTTAAATGCATCGAGGGTCATGATAGCCCATTTGACCCCGCTCAGGGTTAAGCCATTTTTTACGTGTTGATTATCATAAACATACAAATTGTCATCATAGGCAACGAAATCAAAATTACGGGTATCTACATAGACAAATATCGTGACAACCACCAAACCCAGGGCAATTAACAATAAAGGGCTGAGGCATCTTGTAAACCTCACCCTGATATTGTCTGTAAGCAGCTTGTATTTTCCATTATTCATTGTTTATTCGTCTATAGCTTACGCATTCAGGCTATCCATGTAACACCGCACCATCTCTCAATATTGCAATATTACCGTACTCTTGCCCTATAAAACTCTGAAACAGGAACTATCCGGTATGCTACCATATAGGAAAAAGTGTTGTCAATATTAGATTTCCAGATGCACGGTGAATTTGTTTTGCCCCTGAGCGAAACCACTACTTGTCAAACAGTCTTAGAACATGTTAATATTAATCGGTATGGAGGTCAGAAAATGAATGGAATTATAGCAGATATTGTTGAAAATAAGTATAGCGGCAAGAGTGATGATCCCGATGAGAATTTAGAGTTAAAGGAAGAACTCGTGCAATATCTAATATCACATCGCGGAGATAAAAATGGTACCCCATTAGACAAAGTTATCAAGGAACTTGAAAAAGATAATATTATCTGATCGGGCCAAAGCTGAACTCAGGAGTCTTGATCCTCCAATTATTAAACGCATACTGAACAAATTTAAAACAATGGTTGATGAGATTGATAACATGAAGATAAAATCTCTGAACGGTAACCTCAAAGGGTACTATCGTGTAAGGCTGAATGATGATTACAGAGCCATCTTTTTCGTTGAAGGCGAAGAAGTCATTGTTATGTCTATTGGACATCGTGAGGGTATAGTTATTGTATATAAAGAGAAGGATATTTATAGATAGTTAACCTCTGATGGCATTCACGGTTGATTGTTGTGCTACCGCTCTCTCACAGCAGGCGTGACATGGCCTTATAGAGGACGGTGTTTTCGCTGTGTGCCTTGACCGCTATTCTGAGGAAGCGGTTGTCGAGGCCACTGTAACCTGCGCAGTTTCTCAGTAGGATTCCCTTAGCCCGGAGTTTTTCATAGAGCATCGGTGCCCTGTCGTCCTTGAGCAGGTAGAAGTTTATCTCCGATGGGTAAAATTGAATTCCTTTTTTTGTGAGCCACCCCTCAACGTAACTCTTTTCCTGCCTGAGCACCTCAAAGGTCTGCCTGACGTAGGCCTTGTCGTTGAGGGCCGTGACCCCTGCACGCTGGGCAAGCGTGTTGACGCTCCAAGGTTCCTTGTAGTGCTCCAGCAACTCCACGTACCGGGTGTCCATCACTGCCATGCCAAGGCGCAGACCACTTAACCCATAGAACTTGGTCATAGACCGCAGTACGATGAGCCAGGGGTTGTTGGCGACCTCACTGACAACGCTCTCTTGTGGCAGGAAGTCAATAAATGCCTCATCCACAACCAACAGACACTGCCACTGTCTGGCGCACTCTGCGATATCAAGCACCTCGGCCCTGGTGAGGTACTGCGACGTCGGACTATTTGGATTGCACAGAAACGCCAACCCACACCCTATCATTGCCGCCTTAAAGGCATCAACGTCCAGCCTGAAACCACTATTCTCCTCCAACTGTACGACCCTTACGTCTCCGACCTCACTTGCCAGCAGTGCCCGCTCATACTCCATAAACGTTGGTGCCAGCACCAGCGCACGACGTGCCCGCACTACCCTTGCAATCAGATATATCAGCTCCGTTGAACCGTTTCCACAGATGATATTGGCGGCATCCACCCCAAGGGCAATGGCGAGATGCCTGCGCAGGCGTCTGCACTGGGGGTCTGGATAGTTGGGCAGATATTTCAGGTGTATCCGTATCTCTGCCTTTACCTTTTTGGATATCCCAAGTGGGTTTATCGAGGCGCTGAAATCAACAATCTTACGCTCCGCAAGCCTCAACTGTGAGGCCAACCCATAGATGTCACCCCCGTGCTGCATGTCCTCAGGGGGCAAGCAAAGAAGAAAGAAGGGGGCGGCTCCGCTTCTTGTCGCTCCAGGAGGGGGCAGCGCCCCCCGGCTCAATGCGCTCCTGGCCCCCCTCAGACCCCCCTGCAAGGGGAGGGGCGAGGCGCAATCTTGTCGCAGCGGGGGGTTGGCAACCCCTGGCTGAAAGTCGCACCCGCCCCGGGCACGAAGAAGTCCCCTTGACCCCATAATGCTCAATTGTCCATGTACTTACGGTATTCAAAGCTTGCCCAACTCTGTCAGTACGCTCTTAAATACACGGTAGAAGTTGTCGTTGTCTGCGATAGCCCTTTTTAACATAGCCTTGAGGTTAGCTAAGTCAGTATCGTTTATTACCACGTTAACACTTTTGGCAAAAGCCGTCATGTTATCAAGGCTCTTATAGGCATTTCCGACAAGGGCTACAAAGATGAGTCTCCGTTCGGCTATTGGCATGGTCTGTATGTAGTCAAGAACCTCGTTGTTTTCACTGCTGCCCCCGCCAAAGCTGTCATTGAGGATGATGACGTCAAAGCGTTGATATTTCAGACATTCATAGACATCATCAATGTCTTTGGCAACCCGTATGTTGTAGTTCAACTCTCTGAGCGCAGGGGCCATCCGTTTTTGGTTATCGGGACGTTCATCGCAGATCAGGGAGTTTTTAAGGCCATCCTCATGGTATTCAAGCTCAGATGCAATCCTCTCCTCTATCACTGGTTCCCTACCTCCTTATCTTGATACGTGTTAAGCATAATAATCTGATTTAGCACAACCTGATGTCCGTACAATTTATGTTGCCGGCGCCTATTTTTTTACGGGGGCCTTGACCTTTTTTGAGTAATCCTTATCCAGACTCAGGCCATCAATGTCTGTAGTCTTTTCACCCTTTGCACTCTTAACGTTGTCAATGCCTCTGCCCACTATGGCCTTTCGTGAGGCATACGCTACAGCCGTTTCTTCATTTACGAGTCCCACCTTGTAGAGGTTGATGATGGACTTGTCAAAGGTCTGCATACCGTATGTGTCGCCGCCGTCAACGATTTCGTAGAAGGTCTTACCTTCGGACTCACCGTTGATGATACTGTCTTTGACACGGAGGTTTGTGCGCATGATCTCAATGGCAGCCACTCTGCCACCTCCCACCTTGGGAAGCAGTCGCTGACTGACAATCCACCTGGCTGTATCTGCAAGGCGGTTTCTGATCAGCACTTCTTCCTCTTGTTCAAACATACCGATGATCCTGTTGATAGTCTGTCCTGCGTCAATTGTGTGCAGGGTGGACAGGACGAGGTGTCCGGTTTCAGCGGCGGTAAGGCCGATCTCCACGGTCTCTCTGTCTCTCATCTCACCGACGAGTATTACCTTTGGAGCCTGTCGCAGTGCCGCCCTCAGACCGCTGGCAAAGGCGTCAAAGTCCGTGCCCATCTCCCGCTGGTTGAAGGTTGATTTTTTGTGAGGATGGACAAACTCCACGGGGTCCTCAAGCGTGAGGACGTGGACGGCCTTTTGTTCGTTGATGATGTTTAATATAGCGGCCAGGGTTGACGACTTACCACTGCCCGTGGCGCCGGTTACGAGGACGAGGCCGTTTTTTTCCTCTGCTATGTGGCCGAGGACTTTTGGTAGCTTCAGGTCGGCAAGAGTCGGGATACGTGATTCGAGTTTTCTGCACACGATGGAGTACGTTGACCTCTGCGAAAACACATTTACCCTGAAACGCGCCTTGCCCGGCAGCGAGTACGACAGGTCACACGATCCCTGTTTTATGAGATTCTCCGTAAGACGCCTGTCGGAGTTTACAAGGTTAAGGGCAAAGACCTCCGTCTGAAAAGCGGTCAGGGTCTTTAACGACACCTCATCGAAGTTCACCGGCAGCAGCACCCCTGAGGACTCAACCTGTGGCGGCTTGCCCACGGTGAGGTTGAGGTCAGAGACGTTGGCCGCACTTTCGAGCATCGTCGACATAATGTTGTCTACTTCAGGTTTTCTCACAGCTTACACCTCTGTTTCTCTATTAATTGTTTAAGCGTTAACCACATACTTATTATAGTGTCTGGTCGTTAGAACTCCGGTGGGGGTTCTTTGAGGAATTGTACGAAGCGTTTTTTGTCTATCGATTTATCATAGGCATCCTCGGCACTGATCCATCCCTTGTTGAGGAGGTCGAGGATGGCATCATCGAGTGTCTGCATACCGAGTCTTTTACCCGTTTGCATGACGGATGCCAATTGCGGGGTCTTTGCCTCCCTGATGAGGTTGGCTGCGGCGTAGGTGATAACCAGGATTTCCAGGGCAGCACATCGGCCTTTTTTATCTGCCCGTTTAAACAGCGACTGTGCCACGACACCCTTTAGGGCCTCCGAGAGGGTTGTACGGATTTGCGCCTGTTGATTGGCCGGGAACACGTCCACGACCCTGTCAACCGTCTTGGTGGCGCTCTGTGTGTGCAGGGTGCCAAAGACGAGGTGACCGGTGGAAGCAGCTTCGAGGGCGAGTTGGATTGTTTCGAGGTCTCTCATTTCTCCAACGAGTATGATGTCGGGGTCTTCACGGAGTGCCCCTCTGAGGGCTGCCGTAAACGACTTTGTATGCGTTCCAACTTCCCTGTGGTTGACTATGCAGCTTTGACTCTTGTGGACAAACTCGACGGGGTCCTCGATGGTCAGGATGTGGTCTTTGCGCGTTTTATTTGCGTGGTCTACTATGGCGGCCAGGGTGGTTGACTTACCGCTACCCGTTGGACCGGTTACGAGGACAAGCCCCTTGTTCAGCCCTGCAAACTTTTTGCACACCGGAGGCAAACCCAACTGATCAACCGTCATAATGTCACTAGGGATCAGTCTGAAAACAGCACCAATGCCCCACTTTTGATTAAAGAAGTTGGCCCTGAATCTGCCCAGACCCGATATCTCATACGCAAAGTCTATATCCCCTGTTTCTTCAAAATGCTTAACCCTGTCTTCGGGGGCGATCTCATAGAGCATTCCCTTTAGCTCTTCGTTTTCCATTTCCTTGTACTTAACGCGTTCCATCTCACCGCGTATTCTCAGGATTGGTTGAGAGCCCGCAACCATATGTAAGTCTGATGCCCCCTGTTCCTTCATCAGTTTAAAAAAGGCATCTATCCTTGCCACTGTTAGCCTCCTGTCGTTTTACGGTTTATGGAGGGGAGTAAGGAGGACACGACACCTGTCTCACAGGCACCATACCCTACCGTCCCTTCCATTTAATTGCGTTCTTACTTGTTTATCTTACGTATGCCCACACTGGCGTGACACTGGTTGCAGAAATTTTCAGGTTCTGCGTGGCAACCCAGGCAATCGCTTAATTTATCATCTCCCTTGATGATGGCGTTGTCGTGTGTTGTCCTCCAGGCGTCTTTGTCTTTATGACTATCCGGAGGTGGTATATTGGGGTCTACTACGAGGTTGAGGGCCTCTTTGATAGTCTTTTTATCGGTAAAGACGTGTTTGGTACCAACGTAGTCGTGGCATTTATTGCAGAACTTGTCAGGTTCATTGTGGCATGGCAGACAGCCCTCGGCCTTAATCTTTCCCGAGGCAATCATGTTCATATGGTTGCCCCTGAATTTTCCAATTGGGGTGTGATACCAAGGCATAAGGTCAACACCGGTTGGCTTTGCCATAACCAGCTCGCCGCTTCCCTCAAAAGTGGGTTTTTCGACGCTGCATCCAATCAGCGATATGATACACAGCAACAGCAGCATGAGATTCAAGGTTGGTCTACGAGTGTTTTTCATGATTATATACCCTCCTTTGCACCGAGTACTATGGCCCTTCCCACGAGCTGATGAATACCGCCGGCCTCTTCCATCGGGAATCCATACGTGGGCAGCATCTTGGACATTTGAGCCTTACATATTGCGCAGATCAGGGCGAGGAAGTTGACGCCGTTTTCGCGTTTTACGTGGTGATAGGCCTGCATTCGTGGCATGGCGCCCTTGACCCTTGTGGGGAGCATGTCATCGCCCAGGAGTCCTTGTCCGGCTCCACAGCAAAACGTGCGTTCCTTGATGGTGTGTTCGGGCATATCGACGAACTTGTCGCACACGCCACGGATAACGCCACGTGGAATCTCAAACTGTCCATACTCCGTTCCGCCCATTTCAAGTCCTCTGGCCACCTGACAGGAGTCGTGCATGGTAACGGTGAATTCTTCGTTTGCCGACTTGTCAATTTTGAGGGCACCGCGCTTGAGGAGGTCCAGGGTGAACTCGCATATATGTTGTGGTCTTGGGTACTTTGGTTCCAGATAATCGAAGGGGCCAAACATGGTGTTGCTGAACGAGGACAGGACGCGCCACATGTGTCCGCATTCGCCGCCGATGACACGTTTAACCTTTAATTGACGGGCGGCTTCCCATATACGTTTGTTGATCTTTTTCATGTGTCCGTAGTTGTGGATGAACATGCCGAAGTTACCGCCTTCGGATGCGTGTGTGCTCATTGTCCAACTGATACCGGCCTGGTGGAACGCCTTGGCATAGCCATAGAGCGACTCTATGTGTGGAGAGGCAAAGAAGTCTGCCGAGGGTGTCACAAACAACACATCTGCGCCTTCTTCGTCGATGGGGATGCGGATATCCTCTATGCCCGTGGTCTCTATCAGTTCATCCTGAACGAACTCCAAGGCGTTTACGATGGCATTTTGTTGCATACCGAGGTTGTTACCGATAGTTTGGGCCTTGTCTATGATTTCGTGCATGTACTTTTGCACTATGCCAACGCTGTTGAGTATTTCTCTGGCTGCCATGGTGATCTCAGCCGTGTCTATGCCGTAGGGGCAGAAGACCGAACACCTGCGGCACTCAGAGCACTGGTAGAAGTACGTATACCACATGGCCAGGAGTTCTTCGGATAGGTCTTCGCCGTTGACAAACTTGCTTCCGAAGAGTTTTCCCTGGATGGTGAAGTAGCGTCTGTAGACACGTCTCATGAGTTCCTGGCGAGCCACGGGCATGTTCAGGGGGTCGCCAGTGCCCAGGTAGTAGTGACATTTATCGGTGCAGGCGCCGCATCTGACGCATATATCAAGAAATAGTTTTACCGATCTGTATTTCTTGAGTATTTCGTCCATTTTTGCAAGAAAAACCTCTTTCCAATCGGGGCGGAGGCCTTCGGTTGGATAGCCGAGTCTCTCCAGGGATTCCTTGGACGTCAGCAACTGCGGTTTGACCATAACCATGGAGTTCGGGGTAAGTTTTGGTACGTTTATTTCGCCGGTCAGCTCCACTGGGTGGTATTTAAGCTTTTCGAACTTGATATACTCTTGTATTATGTCATTTGGGGATTTGTCGGCTCCGTCGTGGTGTGGAGCTTTTTCTTCAGCCATTGTCTGCCTCCTCCTATCCCTTATCCCAGGGGTTTATATATCTTACGGTTCTTGGGTTATTTACCATATTTCTGGTTGGGCTAAAGAAGTAGCCAACCGAGTGCATCAGTTTGCTAAATGGGAAGTAGATTAGCAATAAACACACGAGTCCTACGTGAACGGCAAACAGTAAGCAATCTGTTGGTGCATGAGGCGGTTCCATGGTCAGAAGTTTAAAGGGTGTTTGAGGTTTCATCAGTTCCATGATGAAGGCCTTTACGGTCATGATATCCGGTCTGAACGGCTCGTGTCTGAGCATGATGCCGGTAACCACGATTGCAATGATCAGAAAGAGCACGAAGTAATCTGCCGGTAACGTAACATACCGGGTTCTTTCATCGAGGAATCTTCTGACAACGAGTACCAACATAGCCAACAACATCACAATGCCTATAAAGAAGGCAATACTACCAAGGGCTACAACCACCCCCGGGACCGGATAGATGAAGTATCTCAGGTGTCGGATTAACAATAGCAGAAAGGTGAAGTGAAACAACCATCCGGCGGCAAACAGCAATTTTGTTCCCTTGGCCAAGCTCCTGAAGAACAAGACATCCCCGGCCATCCTTAGAAAAACCCCAAAGGAATCTGTCGGTTGAGGTGTCTGTGGTATCTTCAAGGGTTGAGGTGTTTTGTAGTACTCGAAATAGACCTTATAAAAAACTCCTGCTGCAAAGATAAATACTGCCGCATAAACCAAGGAACTTAAACCCATGTCAACAATAAATTTTATGCCCCCCATTTCTTTATTCCTTCTTTCTTATGTAGTTTGTTTTTTTCCAGTCAAAAGAAGCGCCTGACAGAAGCTATCAGACGCCTCCCTTTGCATACCTCTTTTTACGCTAACTATAAGACAGTGTCGTCGGAGCGACCCTCTATACACAACCCGTAGGTTTTGGTAAGCCGGCGTATCTGCATGCCTGTTTTGCGGGGCCATCCGGAAACAACTGATAGAGGTACTTGGTGTTGCCCTTGTCTGCACCCATTGTTTTTTTGATCTCTTTTACCAGAATCTTGATCATAGGGGCAATCTGGTACTGTTGATAGTATGAGCGGAGGAAGTTGATTACCTCCCAGTGGGCATCTGTCAAATCGAGGCTGTCCTCTTTGGCCAGCAGATCGGCCAATTCTTTTGTCCAGTCGTTGAGGTTTGTCAAATAGCCGTCTTCGTCAAGCTCAATCTTTTTACCTTGGAACTCCAATGTACGCATGTTTTATCCTCCAATATTGCAATTTATTCGGGAAATTCCCTTATATCAAAAAAAACTCTGTAATTTGCCAATGTTTAACTAATTTGTATGGATTAAAATATTTCAATCCGTCATCTGTCAAGCTGTTCTTTCCCGACCTTGACAAAGATCATATTTCCGGCCTTTTCTCTGGCACTGGGCAGATCGGCGTTTTTGCTTGAGACGCAGTGGCTATGGCTGTTGTACGTAACGGAGCGTTCCTGATAGTCCGTATCGGGTTGCAGTGACATAGCGACGTCCCAGTCCTCTCCGCAGGCATAGCTGAGGGCATCCATGAAGGCCTCACCGAGGTTTTTGTTTGAGGCATCAAAGACGTAGATGGCGCCACAGAGGCACCGGCCACCGGTGAAAAACCCCAAACTGGTGGATATGGTGTAGGGTCTGTCGAAGAGTTCCCGACAGAAGGGACACCGTGGCTCCGTTAAGGATGCCTTATCCTCTCGTGGTCTGTTTCCATATTTACCCATGTAGCGTATTATACTTTCATCACAATAATAAAGTCAAAGATCATTTGATTACTTTTTAAAGAACTTTGTTGTCCGGCCAATTATGTTAAAAGAGACCTTCAGGAATTCGTCGTACATGCTGATACCGATGAGGAACATCACGCACATGATTACAAATCCCATGATAAAGAACCAGTGGTTAAAGACGAGGAAGATGTCCTGGAACGTCACCCGTCCGAGGTCTATGTAGGAGATGAGTCTGTCAAAGAGGCTTTCGTTGTAGACTTCGGCGTAGATGATGCTTCCGACGACGATCCCTGCCATTGTGGGCAAGGCATCCAGTGCTCCCTCACCGAGCGCCCCGGCTGCTATGGCAGGGCAGTAGCCGCTGATAGCCAGTCCGGCTCCGAACATCACCCCACCGATGAGCTGTGCCAGGAGAACGGTCCTGGGCAGGTACAGTTCCACCTCTCCGACGTCTTTGAGGAAGTACACCAGCACCATGCCTATCATGAGCAGGGGCGTCCCCACCCGAAAGAAGGTAAAGTCCTGCATCCGGAACATGCCAGATACGACGCTATATTTACAGAGTCTGCCCTTTTGCAGGATAAATCCCAACAATGCACCCAGCAGCAATCCCCCCCACAGGCTCGATGCCCCATACAGGGACTCCAGCGTTGATGAGTCAAATGTGTTCATTATTCGTGATATCATAGAATCCATAGTCAATCCCTCTTAATTAAAGCAATTGTCTTCAACCGGTAGAATAACACCGTCATGTTTGCCCCGCCCATCCACAGGGACATCATAAAGATAAACCCTGCCGGACTGAGCTGAATCACCCCGGCTATCAACATACCCAGCGTGCAGCCCATTGCCATGCGTGCGCCAAACCCCACCAGTATCCCCCCGATGAAGGCCCAAAGCCAACGATTGCGTATCGATGGCCCCTTTGATACACGCCACATCTCAGGGACAAACCTCAACCTGAACTCCCCCGACAACACCGAGGAGACAAAGCTGCCCAGTACGATCCCCACCAACAGGGCCATCGTCCACTCAACGTATGGCTCATACGACTGCCAATACGTGACATTGGCGGCATGTGTGGGCCATATCACGTACTCCAGGATTGACCCTATAACCGTATACCCACGTGAGGCACCAAGTGGCCTCTTTGAGATGTAAAACGATGCCACCTCTATCAGCGCAAATAAAATGCCCACTATTACCGGCCACCAAGTCTTCCGTCTAAGGAAAAGCATTCTCTGTCCTCTGTACTTTAGTCATCAGCTATTATACAACAATCACATCTAACAATTGCTACTATTGTTTTTGTCGCGGCGAATATTTTCTTCCTGTAAACATTTCTGTGATGACAATATTAAGCATTATGGGGTCAAGGGGACTGGTCCCCTTGCAGGGGGTTCTGAAGGAGGGCGGAGCCGCCCCTTTCTTTCTTGTATGCAAGCAATTTTGATACCCTAAAAAACTCGAATCCGATCAGTATATATATGTCATCACAGGATTTTTTACAGCAAAAAATTCTTTGCACCCTGAAATATTTCCAAACTGTTAACCGGAATATGAACCATGCCAAAAAATCTATGCGAACTTATGATAAACCTGACAAGAAAATAAAAGGGATGCCGTTCAGGGTCTGAGGTTAACTGACTGGTTAGGCTTTTAGCTCAGGCAGAGGTGTCTTTTTTATTTAGCTCATCGAAGTTCAGGATGTCCAGGTATTCCCATTGTCTGTATGCAACAACGTATAGTCCTTTTCTCGTCGCAAAGGTTATGATATTGTCATCAACAAGTGTGCTTGCCAGCATCGGGATTATTTGTTTATCAGCACATTCGCTGAAAAAGGTCGATAGTGTCTCTGCCTTGTCCAGTATTTTCTTTACATCACGGCCATCAGGTTTGGATTTGACCTCTATCATGAAGGCCTTGTCCTCACAGATGACCAGGATGTCAACCTCGCAGTTATTGGCACCTTTCCTTTTCATGGCCCTTACACGAAAGTCATCGGGCTCACATTTAAAGTACTGTCTTACCAATGGCTTTGCTCCAGGCGCCATTATGTTCTCAACGAGAGTTCCGAGCAGTTTGGCGTTATCAGCATTTGATTTATTGATCTGCCTCTCCAGTTCTTTCCTCCATTCTTCTTTATCCTTTCGAGCCTGCTCTTGTTGTGTTTCTTTATTCTGTTTAAGCCATTGCTCAAATCGAGTCTCCATATCTCTCATTTCTTGACGAAAGGCATCCATCTCCTCTTTTTCCTGCCGAATGTATTCCTCAAAATGCCGATCACGCTCTGCTGCTTCGGTCTTCAAGTCCCTGCACAGTTCTATCACCTCCGCCATGAGGTTTTCTAACCGGTCAATCCGTGCTTCCAGTATCATCTGCATCGTATAATCCTACCTTTATGCTTGCTATATATACAATAGCATGTTCCATAGTGGGTTGGCAAATGCGGCGTGAAATATTATTTTAGGCGGATGCTATGGTAAAGTTACATGCAACCGAACAATCTGCAAAAAAATAGGGCAGGGCTTACGCCCTGCACCCAAGAAAAGACAAAAAACCAAATAGCCAAATGACCGAATAATCAATGTCCAGAACGAACCGGCCACACATAGTTATAGTTGTAGTTGGACTTATCGCTGGCGAAGACGAAGCCATCGGACATGTTGACGACCCACGCGCGGGACGTATCGTTAGCGTAGGACGTAGACGACCAGTAGACGCCAGACTGCACACTAGTAAATCCAGCCCCAGTAAGCAATGATGCAACATTAACTTCCTTGCCGTTACAATATACCCAATTGCCGCTACTTAGGATTGCATCTAAACCTGTAGTGGAACCATCCGTCATGCAAAGGCTATACAACTCTTGGATAGTTGGCAATCGCCAGTCTGTGTAGCCAAAATTCTCAACCGTTCCCTTATTCATCGACTCAACATAGTCTTTCGCCCCTTGCCAAGTCTTGCGATCTGTAAGGTTAGCGTCTTTTGTCCACACTAGTCTATTTGATGTGTCGGTTATAGTTTGGTCGCCGTTATCCACAAACCTTTCCTCCATTGTTAATGACGTAGGCGTAGATTTCGGTTTTGGAGATGACTCTAAGTTAGATGCTGGAGTTTTACGCTTGTTCACTTCAACACTTATTTTTTCGACAACAGTGTCAATACCAACCTTAAAGGCATTTATCCATGTATTGGTACTCAGATGAGTGGCGAGTGCTCCCATGAGTTTAATATCCTTGAGTCGCACAGGTATTACAGAAACATTGTTTGCATCCGCCACGGCAACTTCTTTTTCAACGTACCTTGATCGTAAAGTGTTTGCAGATATGAGAACAACAACCAATAGCTCAGGATTTTCTGTCATCGTTTTAAATATCTCATTAGCCCAACTTGAACCAAGAGGCAGATCACGATGGTCAATCCAACACCTGATATCTCTGCTTTCTAAACTGTTCACAAGTTTATTAGCATCGCTTAGGTCTGCACTATCGTAACTTATAAAAACATCATACCCCGGTTTCATTCTGACTTATTGTATACCAGCGACAACAAAAAAATCCACATGCCCTGGATGCTATCCTACATCGCAAGGATGGGGTCAAGGGGACTGGTCCCCTTGCGGGGGGGGGCGGAGGGCATAGGTGTTAAGCTAAGAATGCAATCCTGCCAATAAAGCCATTCTTTGTGGAGAATCCCTCCTCTAACCACTGTAGGTGTTAAGCTAAAAAAAAATTTCAAAAAAAC
>NZ_JABXWD010000010.1 GCF_019173545.1 Candidatus Magnetobacterium casense
ACTCCATTCAAACGTGGTCACGTTGCTCACGCATAGCAACAATGCCATATTACACAGGTATAAAAGTGGCTTAAATCCTTGCAACCACGGTTGATTGTGGTACTACCCTCAAAACAGGGCCGTTTGACGTTGAAACATAATCATCTCCGGTTAATGGTCGTCTCCACCGCAAAAGGGCTTCACGGTCCGTTAGGTAAAGCAACTTTAAAAGCTTTGCAGAGTTAATAGCACCACCGTTTAACTTAAGCAACAGGGCCGTAACGGCAGTGGTTTTTTTCTCGTTAAACCTAAATCGTATCAGAATCTCTGCCAGTGTCTCCATACCTACTACTGTAACATGTTCAACAACGACTTGTAAACTCAAGCAGCAATTGACAATTTGGTTGACAAAGACAATAAGGTTGTGGGATTGATTTTCACCGTTCAGATATTTTGTTCCTGTAAATATTTCTGTGATGACAGTGGTAAGCATTATGGGGTCAAGGGGGCTGGCCCCCTTGCAGGGGGTTCTGAAGGGGGGCGGAGCCGCCCCTTTCTTTCCTTCTTGTCGTAGGGGGGGTGATTACGAAAAAAAATACTTGCCATACGATTCAACAATTTATTATACTATCACGAAATAGATATTTAGGAAGGTGAGATGTTATCAAAGGTGATCAGTGCGACTATTTACGGGGTAGATGCCTGCCTCATAGACGTCGAGGTTGATATAGCGGCAAGGGGGATGCCGCATTTCTCAATCGTGGGATTGCCCGATACATCGGTCAAGGAGAGTAAGGACAGGGTGCGGGCTGCCCTCAAAAACGTTGGATTTAGTTTCCCCCTCAAGCAGATAACCGTCAACCTCTCGCCGGCCGATCTCAGAAAGGAGGGTTCGTCGTTTGACCTTCCCCTTGCCGTTGGCATCCTGGCCTCAGAGGGCGTGATTGCGGCAGGGACACAGAGCAATTACCTGATTGCCGGTGAACTGTCACTGGATGGCACGATAAAACCGATCAGGGGTACGCTCTCCATGGCCATAGCCGCACGTGACAATAAGCTCTCCGGCATAATCCTCCCCTACGAAAACGCCAGGGAGGCCTCCGTGGTCAATGGCCTGGCCGTCTACGGGATGAAGACGATAGTTGATCTGGTTGCGTTTCTGAGCAACAACAACGGTGTTGAACCGCTTGTCACGGACCTATCAAGGGTACTGGATGAGTACTCCAGCTATGAGGAGGACTACTGCGACGTCAAGGGCCAGGAACACGCAAAGCGCGCCATCGAAGTGGCCGCCTCCGGAGGACACAACGTCCTGATGATAGGCCCCCCCGGCTCAGGCAAGACGATGCTCGCCCGACGCTTGCCAACCATAATGCCGCTTATGACCTTTGAGGAAGCCATCGAAACAACCAAGATACACAGCGTCTCAGGATATAGTTATTTGGAACCAAAAGAAATATGGACATACACAAGTACACAAGCCAACCTCCAAAGTATCACGCAGTATCATACGGTGTCACCAGGTATCAAAACTGGGTGCAAACTGCACCCACCCGACGCAGAAATGCACCCAAAACGCACCCACCACCTGGCCGACATAGACCGTTGTTTTTCCTCTGGCAGGTATTAGAGAACGTGACATCTTTAATATCGTATTTGTAGCACCAAACCATAACCTCTACTAACCGCCACCCTATCCCTCCTCCCGCCACATGTGAACAAAACTTCACTGGATTTTCCGTACCGCTATCGGTTAAGCTACATGGCAGGGTGGTGACACCCTGAGAATGATACATATGGAGGTTTTGAGAAATGGCTAAGAATAGCAAAACAACAATGGGTTCTATCTTTCTTTTCGTGCTGCTGTCGTTCGCAAGCACAGGTTACACTGTTGAATATCACAATGAGGGCAAGGTAGTTAAAGTCAAGGACGGTGATACAGTAGCTATACAACCTATACTTGGTGGGGAGTTCTACACGTGTCGATTATATGGTATAGACGCACCCGAGAAAAACCAGGAAGGCGGAGAAGAGGCTACAGAGGCTTTAAAGCAGTTTATACTTGGCAAAGATGTCGATGTAAAATTAACAGGTGGTAAGACTTATGGCCGTGAAGTCTGTATTATTACATACAATGGCAAGGATATAAACCAACAAATGATTGAAAGTGGCTACGCTTGGGCTTATATCCATTATCTTAAAGGTCAACAGGAACAAAGCTATGTTGATGCAGAACGACGAGCGAAGACTGCAAAGATTGGTCTGTGGCAGTCTGGTAATGCTGAAGCCCCTTGGGAATTTAGACACAAAGGTAAAGCAGTTAGCTCTTCATCTGAAAATGCAGTCAAACCACACACGCGACAAGTACAACCTACAAGCACATCTGAGCATAGTCTTAACCCTTCGTCGGTACAATATTATGATTATAGCAATACAAATACTAATACCGGTGTTGTTAATGTGAAAGGGTATTACAGGAAAGATGGTACATATGTCAAACCACACACGCGAAGATCACCTCGCAGACATTAAGGATATGCTACATCGAGACTGAATAAAAACACATAAAAAGAAAGGAGGAAAGCCAATGTATTTGAGAATTATTTGCATGTTACTGTTTTTTGCTGTTAGCCTGTCAGGATTTACATGGACAGGGGAGATGTACTTTGATTGTAATATTGTTTATGCTGAAAATGCAGAGACATACTTTAATCGTGGGATGTCTTATTTTAAATTAGGAGACTACGACAAGGCTATTTCTGAGTTTATTGAGGCTATC
This sequence comes from Candidatus Magnetobacterium casense, assembly GCF_019173545.1. Lineage (GTDB taxonomy): Bacteria > Nitrospirota > Thermodesulfovibrionia > Thermodesulfovibrionales > Magnetobacteriaceae > Magnetobacterium > Magnetobacterium cryptolimnobacter. Next base: position 2,759 of record NZ_JABXWD010000010.1, read on the forward strand.
AAAATAAACCCACGATATATTGAAGCATATTATAATCGTGGTGAGGCATGGCTTAAAAAAAGAGATTATAGTAGGGCTATTGTTGATTTCAACAGGGTTATTGAAGTAGAGCCACGAAATAAAATGGCATATTATAATCGTGGTAGAGCCTGGAATAATAGCGCTGATGCTTGGTATAAGGAAGAAAACTACGACAAATCTATCGATGGTTGTAATAATGCTCTTATTGATTTTACCAAGGCTCTTGAGATAGAGCCAAATCCGTCCTTAGATGTTCAGTTACAAAAGCTACAAGTTCTTATGAAAAACAAGATTGAAGCAACAAATGGAGTAAAAAAAGCAGATCAAATTTTAAAAAAAGCAGAAGAGATGGAAAGAGAAAGAAGAAGAAGATAGGCTGCTGACTTCACTAAAACCACATATTTGAGGGAGATAATATAGCGTAAGTCAAGCTCTGGACTCAACCCCCCCTTGACAACCCTACATGTCTGTGCTAACATAGAAGGGCAAAGACCGTAGGGTTGACCACTACCCCTGATAGTGGTGTTTTTATTTACACATACGAGGCGTTATAACGCCCGACTATCCACCTAACCGTGAGGCGGTGGCAGCTCTACGGGCTGTTGCAATAGTCGGGTATTTTTAATACCCAATGCAAAAACCGTAGGAGGTGCGTATGAACGCACAAAACTTACCAACAACAACTCAGATCAAGTTCCATGAGGACACACTTGTCACCATCAAACAACATGGCAATATTTATGTTGCAATGAAGCCCATTTGTGAATCTATAGGGTTGGCATGGCAAAGGCAATTGTCACAAATAAAAGATGACATTGTCATTTCAAAAGGTGTAACCCAGGTGGTTATACCTTCCTCTGGTGGCCCACAAGAAACTACTTTCTTACTGCTTAAGTATCTCAATGGGTGGTTGTTCAAGGTCAACGCCAAAAGAGTTAAGAATCCCTTGACGCGTGAGAAGCTGATCCGTTACCAGGAGGAGTGCTACGAGGTGCTGTTTGAGCACTTTAACCCGACTGCCAAGGCCGCCGCAAAGCCGATAACCGACAACACCCAGGATGTTTACATGGATGATGACCTCATCGTAACACAATTCAATGGTGAAAGGGCTGTGCTTAATGGTGCAGCCCTTCGGCTCCTCGCTGACTTCTTCCTGTTTAGGGACGGACGTAAACGTTATATCCCTATGATGCTCAAAATACAAAGAGAGAAGGAGGCGACGTCATGCGCTTAACCGAAATCCTTACAACAACTCCCGACCTTATCCCCGTATCGGAATCCACCATCGGTGACAAGCGGGTACAGACCGTAGACGCACGGGTGCTACACAAGTTCCTGGAAGTATCAACTGATTACCGGCACTGGATAAAACGAAGGATTGAGGAATACAATTTTGTTGAAAATCAGGACTATATAGTTTCGGTCAAAAATGACCGTAACCCCTCCGGTGGTAGACCTGAGATTGATCACCACCTAACCTTCGACATGGCGAAGGAGCTTTCGATGGTGGAACGTAACGACAAGGGGCGGGAGGCACGGCAATACTTCATCGAGCGTGAACGTCGGTACAAAGAACTTGTCAACATGACGCTGCCGGCGACAAACGACCCGATCCTTATGCAGCTTCAGGCCATCATGGACGTCAGGGTAGAGCAGGTCAAACTGGAGAAGAAACAGAACCTCCTTGAGCAGGGACACAACAGCCTCAAGAAGGAACTTGCCAAGATTGAGTACTACACCGACCCGTTGATTCTGAGTGTTCAGTCGGACAAGATCAAGAATGCCGTCCGGCGCATCGCACGTATGTACAGAGTGATACATGAGCACAAGGGTATTTACTTAAAACGGACAGAGCCGACATCCAAGATTGACTATATGATTTGCAAGCAGTTCAAGGTTATGGACATCAACAAACTCAGGCAGAGCAGCTTTAACGACGTGATAACGTTCCTTCGTGAGATTGATCGGCACTACCAGGCTGACATAGAGGAGTTAGGGCTCGCTGCGGATCGGATTAAATAGACTGACGGCAAGAGAGGGGGTGCCAGGGGGGACACCTCTCTCTTATTTTAAAAATACCCAGGGCTAAATCAAACCATCGCCTAACATTACTTTCACGTCCAAAAGTAAACTAAGTCGAAAACAAGTTTACTTTCCTCTAAGGATTACCTCCCTATCGCACACAGTTTTTAGTCCCTTCCAGGGGAAATGATTGTATAGCATCACGGGGGATATCCGGCTGTAGTGATACCGCCTGAACAACAGGATGTCCCGATATATCGCCGCCTGCTGCAAACAGTGAGCGGCGAACGTTGAACACACATATGTCCCTGACAGATGCAGCGGTAACGGCCAGCGGTTCAGAAACTTGAACCTCCCTTTTGCTATCGCCCTGAACAACACCATTAACGGGAAGCCCAACAACAGGTCAGAGTATGCGTACATAGCCCCAACATTATTGAACGCAAAAGGTAGTATCTCCCCCTTCCACGCCTCCGTTGTCAATTCAAACGGTTCCTTGCAGACGACCATAGTTGACGAGTGATCGAAATACTTATTGAGACTGCATAACCTCACCCCGTGCTCTGCCGCTTCAACTCCTTGACGTTGAGTCACTGCAATTACCACATGCGAGGGATAGAAGTCGGAGGCCTCCTGCTGACTCTCAAACCATGCGATTCCAAAACTTAACGGGAATTTCATATCCCGCGTAAATAGAATCGTGCCTGGCTTGTAATCTTTACCGTAAATTGGTTTAACCTGTAGCATGCTGTCTCCTCCTTATTTAGATATCCCGATTGCGGCTTGCATTTTCCATGTTTCAGAATCCACTCCAAAAATAGATTCTGAGGTATAACTTGATCCTCCAATCGGGAATGTTTTATTTGTAACGTTGTAAATTCCCACAACTCTTTCCTGGAATACACCCGTTGCGGCATTGGCAATAACATAAGTGTAACTTATTATCCCCCTGTTTATCTGACATGAGGGATATAGTATTATAGTACCATTTGGGGTACCACCGGCCACCGTGTTTGACCATCCACCTATATTGACATCACCATTTCCAATCGGGTGCTTATATCTCATTTTATAGTGACGGGTGAAACTATATGTGTTTACATAATGGTCATGCATCCAGGTGTAACTTAATGCTGCCTCATCGTATGAGTAAATAATAAAATACCATTCCTCACCTTGAAATGAATCAAAAATGTAAACCTGAAAATTAGTTGATCCGTCAACTGAACCGTAACTATTATCATCTATAACTATTCCCTCACAACTTACAGTATAACTTAAAGGCACGCCTCCAGTTCCAGATACAGAGCCATTACAAATCTTGTCAATGCCTGTAATTTCAACAAGTCCACCCGAACAATCTCCCCCTTCACTTAATGTCGGAAATACATACAATGGATAAAACCACCCTTCACAGGATGCTTTTTTTTCATTGCGTGTAAGAGTTAATACCTCACTGCCTATGTGTAATTCTTCTGTCCAGATTACGTGACCTATCATTCCCCCATGTTGAAATGTCCCACCCCTTTCCCCCCACATATAACAGGGCTGTAATGTATTTCCGTCTATTCCGTAATACGTCGTTTTCCAGTATCCATTCACAGTTAGCCATCTTACACCAAAAGCACTCATTACCATATTCTGACGCACCTTCCGGTAAATAGCAGTGCCTTCGTCAAATAATGCTATAACGTGAAAATACCAATACAGGTAACCGTCTTTGAGTATCATAGCCGGTGGTGACTCGAAGTCTTCACCGATAAGTATACCATCTTTAAATGTTGTATCAAATGGCGTGTCTTTGTACTGTATCGTTTGCTTTACTTTCGTGCGATTAGTGGGCAATAAACCAACATAGCAATAGCAATTTAAAGGCGTCATAAGTTCAGTCTTAACCGTATAATAGCATGTCGTCACTATACCATCAGCATCAAGTTTATACCCACGCCTGGCCGTTAAGCAATACCCCATGCCCTCCAAGGGGTTCCATGCCCGATAACTGCCATTCAGAACGTTATGGTTAAACATTTCGTGCACAGAGTTCCACTGCGACTCACCATAGCCAGGCTCATAGCTTAGAGAAGTCGCCATCGTAAATTTTGTCGGGATTGTTGCTAAGTTTTCGTTCTTATCTTCTGAACTTTGAACTACCAGTAGCCCTCCATTCATATCGATTGTCACAATGACGGATTGTTCCGATAGCTTCATAATTGTGCCATCTATCTTAAGTGCTACGTTTTTAACTATTTGTTTTAAGTGCGTGCTGTCGCTATCAAACGGGCCGGTCATTAGTCGGTCGTCTACAAAGACGAAAAACAATTTATCACCACACGGTTTCTTTTTATCGTAAAATGATAGAACTGCCCAAGGTACAAAATTACTTGATAAATCGTATCTTGATTGTATAACAACTTTGTCATTCACCTCAAAGGCACTGGACGAACCCTCAAGGGCACCATTTGCCCTCAAGGTCATATCCGGCCAGCAATGATAGTAGATCGGAACATTCAAATGAACAATACATGTATCATTCAGGTCATCATCTAATTCTACAACATCGCAAGTATCATTCGTATAATCAACCTTAATAACTCTGCAATATGTCATCCATTGCATCGCCGTTGTTTTGTTACCGGAATTTGAATGAAGCGGCATTTTATCTAACCTTTGTTGGAATTATAATATCTTTTCCTGTGTCAAGTGAATATGAGACATTGCTACTTGCAAGTGTATCATCCCCCAATGGTGTGTTCTGAGAGTCAAATAACCTACAATTCCTATAGTCATTTGCGTTTTTACCCAAGGCGACGTGATATGTGTATTCTACGTCTATGCCTCCTGTAGATATTCCATTTGAATCAACCGCATGAATTGCCCCTCTATCTTGTATGTATATTGTACCAAACGTGCTATCAATGATATAATCACGACCTATAGCATAAACAGTAGCAGGATTTAAGGTTCTTGTGACCTTAGCCGAAACTATATCTGTTTTCCCTAATAAAAATGTAGACTTCTGGTAAGGCATGGCTATTTGTATTTTGTTTGTTTGCAATAATGGGTTTTTACCTTTGCCACCTTTAAAGATCAAGACTCTATCTCCGTTTCTATATTCTGTAAAATCAGAAGTGTTTACCCATGATAAACTGCCCTTATAATCGACCAGCCAGTGAAAATCGGGATTCCCTATCCACGCTTGATTGAAATGTTGTAAGTATCCACCCGCTAATACATCCCATTGCTGCCATGTGTAATCAAGGTATAAGTCTGAGACGGGAAATAAGGAACTATGTATGCAGTTATCCCAAGGCAATTGAATTGATCCGCCCGTTGCGTCCAGGGTATAATTTTTATATACATGATAAACAGTTGTCACAACTTGACCGCCTACCGGACCTAGCATTGGAAACAAATTTGTTGAATAGGAATAAGCATAAACCGGAGGTTGTTCTGGTTTTATGTATGTGTAATGTCCTTTGTATTTCGTGAACACATCAACATTACTGATGTTCTGTCGTGATATCCGCTTTCCGTTTAGGTCAACGTTTTGTATATATTCTTTATTTTGTTTGTAGGTATTTTTCTTAAGTAGTCCGCACCCCTGTATTATGCCGCTTGTCAAACAATTTGTCTCAAACCATCCATATCCTACCAATATCTGATTGCACCTACCGGACGGGTCTTTAACATGTGCGTACAGATACATCGCCTCTCCTGGATAAAAGCACACATCTCCCGTTGTAAAGTGCCATGTATTTGACCACTTTGCAGGATAAGTCCATTTAAGGCTGTTATCCGCCGGTATGCCCTGCAGGTTTTGTTGCCATAACCAACTTGGTGTTGTCGATAGGGTTTGTTGCATAGCCGATCGAGTTTGCGTTAAGTCCCAATACGCATAACACGGCGATACCTCAAAAGACATAGATAACATATTCATGCCGCAAACCTGTGGTATATCAACCTCTGTAGTTAGCGTTAAACGGCTTCTTTTATATGTAGCCGGTGAGTACTGACCCGTCTGTTGATTGTATTGAAGGTAACCGATATCATCGTAATCTTCTTTCCAATTAATCAGTTTAGGGCACCCCGCCGCGCACCCGCTGCCTTGGTGGGTGGCTGGTAATGAAGGTTGCCCTGGGTCTGGTTTCATAAGCGTTGTTGATATCAATGGCAGTGGGCTGCCCGTGGGTGTTATGGGTGTTGTTTGAGTTAGTGCCGCCGCCACCGGTGCCTTAACGCCACTTTCAACGCAGGGTTTACGGCAGATTAAACACGAAGTTTGCGTTTGATTATCTTTAATTATGTCAGCTGTCACCATTTTCTTATTCACAACATCGCCTGATTTCATGATAGGCGCCAATACCGTGACCTCTTTAGTAGCGCTATCAGTGCTCACTGATATTTCAGTCTTACAGATGTCGGTTGTACATATGCCAGGAGCCTCAAAGTATTCCTTTTCGATGTATGCTGTGATTTCTATAGACATCAGGGCACGTCAAACCAATCGTTTGCTATCGTGTCTTTGTCTGAATCCATGAATCCAGGCTTGGTCATCTTTAATGTATGCCTCCCGCTATTTAACTTTCCTAAATATACTTTGCCTTCATGGTCTGTCGTGCCAACAAAACCACCGCCCATCCCTGTATCTACCATAACAACAGTGTCGGGCTGCACCTCTCCTGTACAAGCATATTTTACGATAAGATAGACCTCTTCCTGCTTGACCACGGCATTAAAATCCACAGTGGTATTGCCTTTGCGTTCCCCCTTTGTCGCCGTCAATAACACACTGCCCTTGACCTGACATGTAACCTGAACGACATCATAATCGGTCTTGTATGACACATGCAGGATACCCGTTACCTTACCTGACAACTTGACCTCACCCTTAACGAACGTAACGGACGCCGTCCCTTTAGTACTCCCGATCCAGTTCCAACTCACAAGGCCCACAGGAATCCCCTGCAAGTTTGAACTATCGCTATCAATAAATGTGATGTCTTCGGTCTTTGCCTCCTGTCCGTTACTGACAATGAAAGCAGTACCCATGTTAAACCAGAAGTGCGGCTGCTGCCCGCCGGGAAATAACTTAAGATAAGCGGTATCCTTTACTGGTATAAAAGAAGACTTTCCGTTGTTGCGCACGCTGTCAAGCTCAAACGTAAAACTTTCGGAAGTAGTCCCCGCACAGGTCTTTTTAAATTCAGCGCTTGTATTACCGTTTTTCAAATCGAACATTATGGCTTTTCCTCAACAAACACGATAACGGGGTAGGTCTCTGATGTTTTAGGTGTAACCGTGAATGAATAAGCATCATAGCTTGTCGTGTACTTCAGGGTGCCTGCCGCTACCCCAACTTTGGGGTACTTAACGGTGGTCTTTTTCAATAGGGTTGGCGTTAAACCCAGGCTGTTACCATACCAGGTCGTAGCTCCAAGCAAGTCAACAGGGTAACCAACATTGGCCTCATCAACATTAGCAAAGGTCAGACTCTCCTCTTTGTCTTCGCTTTTGTGACCTCCATATGCCGCCGTTATTGTCACATCTGACATCGTAATACTATACCCTTTTGGCAAACCCCAGGCGTAAATCTTGAAGTGAAACAGATCGCCGTACCTCAGACAACTTCCGTTAAGTGCGCTGTCCGCCTCTACTTTGATACTTTTGTCGTCCCCTGTATTGGAACAGGATATCTTAAACTCTACCGATACACTGCCCTTGGCTAAATCCGCCATTATACCTTTACCTCCATTGTATTACCGCCGTTGCGAATTTTGGATATTATCATCCATTGATTATCAAGCCTTGAGACCAGCACCTGGTCTCCTGTCCTTGTAGGCATGTTGTTTATAGCCGTGACCTGTGTTGAGCCTACATCGACTCTACACCTGTCACCCGGCAAGACACTAATTACCGTACCCTGATACCGCTTGTCGTTATCTTTCACGAAGTCGCTAATCATAAGACCCCCTTAATTTCTTGGTATGCGTATACCTCTATTGTTTCATTTATTTTTAGTACGTTGTTTTCGTTTGTAAAACTCAGATCAACGTTTCTGACAATGCCGGTAATCGTCATGTTGTCTACGTTTACAAGAACGATATCACCGTCTTTCATGCCTTGAAAGGTTGATTTTATTTTCAGTTTGTTTTTTTTATAATAGTTGTCATTTAGATATGTCTCTCCAACTATCCGCGCTTGTGCATCTGAAAACACAAGGGAATTGTTTATGTCGTTCGCCGGTTTTAACCCCTTTCCTTTTACGCACCGTACGGCGGTTGACTCTGAGTCTTCACTCGACGTAATGGCACATATTAGTGCGTTTTTCTCTACAACACTATACGCCTGCCAATGGTCATACATTGTGTTGTATGTCATGTTTAAGATTGCGCATGTAGCATTGTCAACCGTAATTGCAGAGCTGCCCTTAGTGTATTTTAGTTCCACATATCCACCGACACAATTTTCTACAGCATGGTCTACAATCTCAAATATAGGCTTGCTCACGTTGCCGGAACCGTTTATCAAAGTTATACGTTCACTTATCGTCTCAGTCATAAGAGCGATATACTTTAACGAAACATCGTCTACTGATCGCATCTGATACTGTGCGGCCGGATTTGGTTTGTACACATAGATATCTGCGGACGTGCCTAATTCCGTACAGCCGCCGCTTGATTCAATCTTGTAATCCCCTGTGCTTATTGAATCCTTTGCTATCTGAACCGTCACGGCGGAATATAACGGCTGCTCCTGTGAGATGTCCAGGGCAATGATGTTACCGTCGCTAAATGTCTTCACCGGCAACGTATCGGTTAGGTTGTCCGGTCTCACTGGATACCTCCTGCGCACAATCAGACTGCCATCAGCCAGCGTCCTGACGACACCCCCGATGGCACCCGCCAGCTCCGCTATGGCCTCAAGCGGGTAGTTGTCTACGTTTAATGCCCTCACAAAATAGTCGTCCACGTCCCAGACAAGCGGGATATCGTCGGCTAACTCTGTTGCTATGCTTGACGCCATCCGGTCTTTGTATGTCTCTTGCACCTTGTCTGTAAACGGTTCCATGAGTGTTGCTGCCCGTTGCCGTCCGTGCAGTGATATCCCCTCTTTGACAAACACCTGATTGCTTTCTATTGATTCGAGCAGGAACCATAAGGAATAGTCAGGCAATTTTAATTCTATTCTTTCCGTGCCACGGCTTTCTGTTGTTGCGTCCGGATCGAAACTTGACATATCCTCTATACCTGCAAGGGTAAGCTCGATGGAATCCACATAGTTGGTCTCATTGCGAGTTACGTTGATAGACAGCACACGGTCTTTTACGCTGCCATCGTCAACAAGAATATCCCATTCCATGTTGGGCTGTATCAAAGTATTCCCGTCATCACTGAGTTTTATGTATTGAACAAATAACGCCGACATGGACGTAATTTCATTCCTTAATATTTGTATGATTGCCAGCGGCTCATTGCCAGTGGTGATCATTGAGAACGCACGGGTAAGCCCCTCTGATATCTCATTGACGCGCTGGTGCGTTAAGCTGTTGAATAAGGCATTAACATGATTTTGCGTGTAAGTCAACCCTGAATCAACGATAATCGTGTTCAGTGTCCGCAACAGGGTAAGCCCCTCTGATATCTCAGTGACGACGCTGTGACTCAAAGAGCTGCTTAAAGCGTTACTGGAGCTTGTTGTAAACAACACGTCCGAGTCAACTATCTTTGACCTCAACGCTTGTAGGATATTAAGTCCCTCTGATATCTCAGTGACCTGTTGTTGCACCAGGTGTTGCGACAATGCCCCTGGATTATTCCGTGCGAAGAGCAGCCCTGAATCCGCTATCATGTTACTAATCGTTTTCATAACATTAAGTCCCTCTGATATCTCAGTGACCTGTTGTTGCACCAGGTGTTGCGACAATGCCCCTGGATTGTTTCGTGCAAAGAGCAGCCCTGAATCGACTATCTTGTTAAGTAAATCACGTCTTAATGTGTATCCCTCCGATATCTCATTGACAGTCGTAAAGCTAAACGGTTCAATCATGGGGGACGGCGTCTGTATTGATATGTTTAATACATCCAACACAGGTGTAAATCCGTCAAATATGTCTGAAACAATTGCATTACCTGAGAATGATGCCAGGACTTCGCTAATTACACTGTTGAGATGAAGTACAAGGCACAGCGAAAGACTGTTGTGGTATGCCCTTAGCAGTTGTGTTGCTATTGTAGTCTTCACACTGCGTACAAAGACGTCTGTTACAATAGTAGACGATTGACATAGCGTGACAAGGTCTGATATCGTTTGTCCGCTTAATCGTGCCTCCTGTGTGCCTCCTGCGTCTGTGTATATCACAGCTCTTTTAAATTCCCCGATGTCTTCATGTATGTACTCTGCGATCTTACTGGACGGTTTCATGAAATACCCCAAGACGTAAATATCCTGTGCGGTATTGGCTATTTTCAGTTGAAACTTTTTCGTACTATCTAATTTCACACTGAATGCTCCTATCGTATTCCGTCTAAGCGTATAATAATCATCCGTACTGCCCTTGGCCCTGAAGCAAAAGTCATAAGCGCTTGCACCTGTTGTGTAGTATTCCACCAAGGCCCCCGCATAACCCCACGGGGGATAATCAGCACTTATATCAACGTCCTGGTATGATCCCGTTGTCGTCAAAGACTTATCAAGGCCGTTGACCCGATGACGCCCCTGCGTGACATATCCAACAAGATAGACCTCCATGCCTGAGCCGTACATCTGTATCCGCCTGTTGCCGTCAACACCGACACAGTACCCATACAATGCCCCCGTTGCTGCCGATTGCAACCTGTTGTCCGTGCTGCCGTTGCAACGGATCGAAACCACCGCCGCCCCCCCTGGCCTCTTGACTTGCAAGAACACAAACTGTGTTCCGGCCGGACATGTACCCGATAAATCATACGTTGTCCAGGCTGCCGGTATGTTGTTTGAGACCAACACTCCGTTTGTAAGACCCACTGCATCTGTCGTAAAATAGCCAACAAGCCTGAAGGTTACGCTTGCGTCGTTCTTGTAATACTGAATCGTTTGACCTGCACCCACAGGGCAATAATACTCACATTGTCCGTAGCCTAACACCGTACCGGTGCGGTTGTCCGTGCCGCCCTTGGCCCTGAGACCGTAAGTATAAGCACTGCCGTAGTCGTCAGTAGGCTGCACCCTGACAACGACAACGCTTGTGTTCACGGGGACCACAGCCGACAGGTCAAGGTCTGTCCATGTTCCTGTTGTGGAAGCCGTTAATCCCTGAACATTAGTAAAGAAGTACGCCATTACTCGATGTAGTATTCCGTTACCAAGCCGTTCTCACTGAAAGCTCCCGTGTCGGATGGTACTACTTCCTTAAACCACATCGGGGCCGCCGCCGGATGCGTCTTAAACTGCACCGTGTCACCCGTTATAAAGACACCGCTAAAGGCGCTCGATGATATAGAGAAATATGCCGCGGCCACATTTGCGTTTGTCGGAGCGAACGTGCCACCTGTGGTTCCAGACCCGACGGCCCCCTCCAACACCCCGGAACATGTAAATGCCGACCCCGATGTAAAGGTCAGCGTAAAGGTGTCCTCTACCGTACCGGCGTTGTTTAGCGTAACGTTTGTCTCATTAAACGATCCGCCCGCGGACGCTAAAACCTTGTTGCTCAGTGACGTAACGATATCACCCAAATCAAGGCACATGGCAACATAAGTGTTGGCCGTTGCGTAATTATTGGCCACCTGCTCTACAGTCTTGATTGTTGCCGTGTTGCCGCTGTAGGTGTAGCAGCGTTCAGTGTAATCAACTGTTATGTTTGTTGCGTTGTCGGGGGCCAGCGTAAACGTAATGTTAATCGCGCCGCTTTCATAGTTGATACTGCCGGAGGCGATGTTGGTTCCCGTGATGACGCCGCTGTCGTTGGCCGTTGCCGTGTAAGGCACCGTGCCGCGTGTGTGATGCACTGTTATGCTGCTCTTTTCGACAGGTACATGTGTGAGCGTTGCGCTAAAAACCGTTGTCGATCCGTTGCCGGTTCCCGTGACCTCACCCGTATAACTGTTGTTCTGCGTCGTAAGATACTCAAGACTACCGTTTGTGTTGTACGAAAACACCTTATTGGACCCGAGGTATGTCCCATAAGGGTACTGATCTTCCTGGTCAACTGACGGAGCCGCCTGCGTTATCCAGGTTGACCCGTTATAATAGACGGCGTCATATGACTTCACGGTGTTGGCTACCGTCTGACTATTAAGGATATGGCTGTTTATTGCCAGTTTAGCGTTGTTGTTTATGACGCCGTCGTTTGACTCAAAGGCAACCTGTATGCTCTGAGCGCCCGCCGTTAAAGCAGCCGCTAACGCCCCGCCGGTGACAAACTCGTACCCACTGTTTATGTCCGTCTGCGTGTCCGTCTGTGTCCCTTTTGCGATGTAGAACCTGTCCCCCGCCGGTGACGGTATCAGATTGTATGCCAGCACCGCGTAAGCCGCCGCGTTGCCGGCTGCCTTGTTCCACATGTACTGTTTCCTGTATCTTGTTATGCCGTTGACTCGTTCGCTCTTAGTCACTCGCGGAAAGAGGTTAAACTTTACGCGGTTCGCTATCATGCCATAACTCATACGTCCGCCGTTTGAGCTTGTGTCCGTAACCGTTGCGGGTTTTACGAAGTTTATATCACTCCTGTTTACTGCCATTTACAGCCTCCTTTATTGCGTTTGTTCTGTGCTTTGAGGTTTAATTACCTCGGTGGTAATAATGACCCTGGAACCATCAGCTTTTACGGTCTCCTTCACCTCTTTTTGCTGTCCACACCCTGAGCACCCTTTCCTTGTATGACCGGCAGGGTCAATCGGAGGAGGCGTGAACCCCTGATAAACACCCTGTATAGGAAATGGCACACCCCTAAACCCTGGCGGCATAGCGATAAACGTCTTCATCTCAGTGCTAAAGATGTCTGACAGTGGAAACGGATTGTCTTTGAAACAGAACCCTATCGCCTGCACCATGCTACTACTATTGATTATGATTGATATGTTTGACTTCCTGGCCTCATCGTAATACTCGATTATATTGTCTATTGACATGTTTATACCTCTATAAGTTTGATTTTGCCCGTAAAATAGTCCTCATCGGCTGTGTTTGGCCTTGGCAGGATGGGCGTTACATCAACAGACGGTGAGTCCTCATTTTGAAACCTAACTATATATGTATCGTCCTCAAAGATTAACGGATACGTGGCGCCCTTTACGGAGGCCATTGCAAGTAGTTCCTTCACCTGCTCATACGTCAGCCATCCTGAGTTGGCCGCCGCAACAAGCGTTAATGGCCTACCCTCCGCGTATGATTCGTAAACAACAAGATTTCCGCCCAGCGTCCGGTCTGTCGCGGCATACAGTCCCGTCCAGGTAATAGCATCGTTATCCAGCGTCAGGTCATCGGGCAATGTCAGGTCACCGAGTTTGATCATTGATAGCCTCGCCTCTTTTGTTGTTCTATTTCCTTGACGAGTTGTTGCAGGACGCCCTTGTTTGCCTTTGCTGTTGTTGTTTGAATCACAGTGTCGCCGAGTTTCAGGTTCAAGATTATTTGCTCCCCTGTTACTACCCCCCCTGCCCCCGTCGATGAGGTCACAGGTGGATTTACCAGCCCTCCGTCGGCAAACCTTATTACTTTTACTAAATTATAAACGGAATCGGGAACCCGCATGTTATTTATAGCAGTGAGCAAAGGCACCCCTATGTTTTCGACGGCCTTCTTGTTTATGACAAACTCCCCCGGCGTCAGCATGGCCGGAACCGTGTCGGTATCGCCCGCCCCCGGTACCTTCCCGCCGTCGGCGAATGTCCTGGCCCGTGGGTATATCAAACCGCCCTCGTGGTGAGTACTGAATTTCGTAGAACCCTGCTCAGTATATTCAACCTTTATATGAATTGTTTTGCCATCATTAGCCATTATTTCAGCTATGCTCTTTTTTATATCTTCAAGACCTGTTTGCTCAAATATTATGTTGCTTTTTTTCTCCGTAGGTATGGCCGTAAACGCATCGGACAGCTTCACTATCTCTACCTTTAAACCATCTATAGCTGCCGTCTCTTTTCGTAGAGTTTCCTGACTTTCCTTCCACCGTTCCTCAGCTTCCTTTTTCTCTCTGTTGTGCACTTCTTGCAATGTGTCATAGGCAGATGTAGCGTCATGAACACGAGACTGCATTTGCTGCTTGTATGTATCCGACTTGGCATTTTCTTCATCTGCTTTTCTTTCAGCCTCATTTCTTTCCTCTACTAGTTTTTTCATTTTGACGTTATGTTCTACAGCGTTTTTTTCTCTCTGTTCATAATCGGACTTATCACTATGACTATTATTCTTTTTATTATAAGCCTCTTCGTCTTCTTTTATTTTTTTGTTTATGTCGGCAACTTTCTTTAAGGCTTGCTCTTTGGCATCTGTCGCAGTCTTGACTGCGCTAGCGTCCGACTCGGCAACACTTTTGCTTAAGTCCGCTGCTTGCTTTGCATATTCTTTAGCCTTCTCTAAATTACCTTTAGCAAGTTCATCCTCTGCCTTTGAACGAATATTATTAGCTTGTGCAGCTTTAATCTTTTCCTTTTCTGTATTATCTAAACCGATTAATTTTAAGTTCTCTATATCTCTGTCTGTGCCTTCTATATCCTTGTTTATCTTTTCAATATCTGCCTTTGCTTGCCGCTCTACCTCCACCATCTTGTTTAAAGTCTCCTGGTGTTTGTCTAACCTCTCTTTCATTACATCCAAGTATTTTTTTAATAGTGCTTCTTGTCCAAGTCTGGCCATCTCTATATACTCTTGCTCTGAGTTAATTCTCTTTTGCATTGCTATAAATTCTTTAGCAGTCTGTTGAGTCAACATCTCTGTTCTAATCGTATCTATTGTCTCCATGCGCTTTTTTATTTCGTCTTCATATATTTTGTTGGCATCCATGACCTCTGTCTTTACCGCATTAGTATATGTCTTTTCCTTTACAGTCATTGCGTCATAGACACGTTCATGCTCTGCTTCTAATTCCTTGAGCGCCTTTTTTTGTTCCTCACCACCCGTTGGTGTCCCAACATACTTTAGCTTAATCTCTAATTCATTCCACGCCGATTGCTGTTTTAACGTGCTTTCCACCTTGTCTAAATCCGCTTCAAGTTCATTGAATTTAGTGCTTAACTCTTTTATTCTCTTGGCTGCCGCTCCCGTGGATTCACTGAAGATATCCGTGGCCTCTGCCGCCTCTATAAATTTACCATTGGCATCTCTTAATTCATCGCCCGTGGCAGCCACGGCCTTCGCAGCTGATGCTTGAGCTGTCGTGACTTTTTTTGTAGATTGCTCAATATCAACTGTAGCTGAATATAAGCTTTTCTCCGCCGCTATACTCTGATCTAAGTCTATTATCGTCTGAGGGTCTACCAATCTGTTAATTATCGGAATTTGTAAGATAACCTTCCACAGTTCCAATGCGGCTATTTTTATTTTTGAAAAGCCTATCGCTAAATTAGTGCCATCGAGGAACATATCCTTCAGAGCCTCCCCTGCAAGTTTAATAGCATCCCAAACAGCTTTAACATCGCTCCACATCATTTTAAATACGTTTCCAATCAAAGTCAACACACCTAAAATAGGAGCAAAGGCAAGTTGCATGAAAAATTTTGCGATATTCCACACTACGCCTAATACGTCCTTGACTAATACCCACGTGCCACCTAAACTTACATTCCATTGAGTAAGATATTGACCTGCCCGCTGTGTATCGCCCATTAGTAAGTTGACCAATGACATTATTAACTTAAAAGGCAACTGCATCATGATTGTATTCCACTTGTATATTACTAATACAATTGGTGCTACCGCATCATATATCGCTACAAAAAAATCCTTTACTCCTTGTACTATAGGAGATAAGACATCCATCATCACCATAAACAGTTTAGCCGCCGCTGCCCATAGCAATATCTTAGTACCTATTGCTATTATTTTAGGTAAAAGGCTCGTTGTTGCAGATTTTATATTATCTATTGTGAGCTTTACCTTTAAATATGCTATAGCCATGTCCACCAATGTTGGTAAATGCTTTAAAATCTCAGCTAAGAATTTCTTAATTGCCGGCGTCCATTCATTTATATATTTCACGACTATGGGAAAAACCTTATCAAATGTACCTTTAATGTTATTTATGCGTTCCACTATAAAATTAACAACTTTACCTATAGACTCTGTTATAGCACTAAGATTAAGTCCATCAGTCAGATTAAGAGCCTTACTACTAAGTGCGCTTACAAGTTTAGGAACGATGGTTGTGGCTACATTGATTATCGCTTGACCTATTTTTATAACCCCGTCCCATAATGACTTGAGTACCGGAAGTGCCAATTTAAAGTATTGGTCTAACTTCAACCCCGTAAACGTTGACTTGAGGGCATCAAATATTTTATTGACACCTGCACTTATGAAACTAATAGCATCATTTACAACATTTATAGCATTATCTAAAAAGGCCTTTACATCAATGGTTCCTATGTAATCATTTAACTTTTTAACAGATGCTATGGCATGGTCTATCATGCTACTAAAAACGCCACCTAAACCGCCAGAAGTCTTTCCGCTAAGACTACTGAATATAGTAGAAAAAGCGTCTGTTATATTTTTGATACCCGGCCCCACATCCATTTTGTTCAAGTCTACAAGAAAGGCTGCTAATTTAGTTTTAGCAACATCAAAAATGCTGTCAACATCAAGACTAGACTTGAGTTTGCTTGCCACAAAACTAAAAGCATTTCCAAGCGAAAGCACAGCGGCATCGCCATCAGACATCGTGGCCACAAACGTATCTAATCGTAATGCGAGTTGGTCAACTATAGTGCCATTATTCTGCCACACCTTTAACATATCCTGTGAAATACCCAAGAGACCTGCTAATTGTGTTTTACCCGTATTTATCCTGCCACCAAACATTGCTGTGACTTCACGATTTAAATTTCTCATAGGCAAACCCATGTTAGTCATGGTCTGGTAAACATCTTTTGTGATTTTATATGCCTGTTCCAGGGGTAAATTGATAAGCCTGGCCGCCTCTGCTGATGATTGAAAAGCCTCCGTTATTTTCTTAACACCCTCGGATTGCGTTATTGTTAGTCTATGAACATCATTTGTAATATTTTTAAGCGCTTCGCTATTTTTGGCGGATCTGCCAATTTCAATGGTTAAATCCCTAGCTGCTATAGGTATCTTTGTCATAGCAGAATTTACTTCGTTTATTTCTTTTTTTAAATTAACAGCCTTATCGGGACTAATGCTGTTTGTTAAATTTCTAGCCGATATAATCGATGCTTCGATGTTGACATTAACATCTTCCATTGATTTAGCTAAAACTTTGACACCTTCTTCATCGCTTATTTTATCGTTTAAATCACTTGCCGATATGACCGCTACCTCAATTGCACCTTCCGCTGTTTTCATAGCGCTGGCAAACTTTTCAGCACTATCGCTTACATCTATCTTTTTTGACAATTTTTGGGCTGCATCCGAGGCATTATCCAGTGATACTTCCAGTTTATTGCTTGCGGCCTTCTCAAGTTTCGTGCCTATAGCTGTTGCTGCATCAACCCCAGCCTCTATAGTGTCATTAGCATCTTCTACGGTTTTTTTAAACTTAGCGCTTTCGGTTGTTATCTTTTCAAAAGCACTTGTAACTTCACTGACAACCTTGCCAAGCGTAAATGTTTTTACAATGTCTGTAAAAAAACTGTTTATCTTAGGGCTTGCTGTAGCGATAGCAGCTTCAATACTTCCTTCTATTATCTTTGCAACATCTGTTGCAAAACCAACACTTACAAAACTTGCTGCTTTAGTTAGACCGCTACTTATGGAATTAAATAATACCGGCAAAGCTGAGTGAGGAGTAGCAGCTATCTCCGTGTTCATATCTTTCATGCTTGCTGTTACCGCATTAACTGCCGCTACTACCCCAGCAAAATTTATAGCCTTAGCTGCAATCTGTATAATAACTGGTATCATCCGCTACTCCTCACAAAACCTGTTGAATTCGTCCTTATCTGCCCACGCACCCATCCTAACCGCCGTGGCCAAGTCCTTCATGCCGCGAAGCCTGCCCTTTTCCTGCTGCTTAAGACACAGCATGAAGAAATTATAGCCATAGTCAAACACATTTATGTGTCCTGCCTCAATGAGGAAACAAGCTGCGTTCTCAACCCATTTTGCATCTGCGCCAGGACTGACTCCTTGAGCACCTTTAACATCTCCGTCAACTTTAACTGTTCGCAAAGTGCCAAAAAATCAGCGTTTACCTCCTTAAAGGCACCAAACAACTCGTGCAGTTCAGAGAAGGCCAGCCCCTCTATGTCCTGAAAGGTTGCTGTTGTTATCGTCGGTAACATCTCCTGAAACAGCACAAGGAGATTCTTACCGGCCTTTGCAGACTCCATGAGGTTGATTACATCCTTGACTGTCAACTCATTGACTATGATGTCCTTGCCGTTGACCGTGACTGTTTTCTGTCTCTTCATTACACCACAACCCCTCTGCTTCTCAATTCAAAGAGACCGGCGTAGTCGGGGTGTTTCAGGAACTCAAAGGTGAACCCTAGTTCCGTCCACTTGTCACTGATCAAAGACAGTTCGCCCTCTGGAATTAAGCTGCCGTAGCCTTCAACGTCCATGATAACACCGCTTGCAGGATTTCCTAGGAACAAGAACGAACCTGTAATGGTTGTTGCTGTACCAGCAGAAACAACGTCAACATCAAGCGCATCATACGTAGCGCTTACATGTAACGTTGCGAGATCGACTATCGTGCCGGTTTCCTGGCAGTAGAGCATACCGGCCTTGTAATCAACCTCGTAGTCCGTGCCTTCAGTGTATGTTGTGGTGTCCGTTGAGTCCTTGACTACAACGCCCGACAGCTCACGTTTCCCGACAAATACCCATTTGTTAAGCAAAGCTATTACACTGGATGCGGTAAGGGTACCGGAAGTCTGACTTGTCGTTGTGGCTTCCGCTCCCATGATGAACAAGAGTAAGTTATCTATGCTTAGTTCATCGAGCTTAAACTTGCCTATGGCCTCCTGTTTTAAGACAACCTGTTTGTCCTTGACTGATAGCCCCTGCCTAGCACTAAAATGGTCTATCTTATCCGTTTTTGTCGCAACGCTAAAATCCGGTGCGTTGCCTAAGTCTCTCCACCCGTCTGTGCCTGTCGGTCTGAAAAGTAACTTGCCACGCCCAATTGTATACAATTGAGCATTGTTTACATCTGCCATTGTGTTATTGCCTCCTTCATAGTTCTTGATAAAATCTGTGATTGTCTATTTCGGCAACAAACATCATCTGTTTTCTTTGTGCCCACATCGGACTGGCAAGTTGTGGGTTGTAGTAGTGTGTTGCACCCTTAACGACAGAACAAGTGGTGAGGTTATGCAGGAATTGAAACGCCATGTCCATCAACGCCCCGTGTTGATATATTCCTGCAAGCATTTTCTCTGCTTTAATGAGACCGTCAGGGTTGAGATAGCTGAATGCGTATCGGTGTAGGATAACCTCCTTTAAACCGTTGCCGTAACGATGTTTCTTGTCATTGGAGCGGTTCATGACCACCTGCGCAACAGCCTGTTTGCCCAGTTCCGGCTCCCCTCCAGCCTCACACAGAATAGTTGTTGCCAACAACATTTCAGGTGTAGCCATCCAAAACGCCTTGTGTGTATCTTCTCCCCAGCAATTACTATTAGCTTTCATGCAGTACCCTTGCCAGCTTCTTGATTATCGCCGCCTGCTTGTTGTCGGGAAACGCCTTGTCTACCGCATCCTCAAACGCCTGTAGGTCAGGCATGTTGTCTGCCTTGGCCTGCTTCTTCGCCACCATCTTGGTCCGCTGTTGCGGTGTTGTCAAACGCTGCGGCTCCGCCATTGCCAGG
>NZ_JABXWD010000100.1 GCF_019173545.1 Candidatus Magnetobacterium casense
CAGATGGGCGCAAAATACCATTTCTTGTCATTCCCGTGAAAACGGGAATCCATTTTAAAAAACCGCATAAAAAGCCAGTTAATAAAAAAGTGCAAAAGTATAGATAGTATATATATTTTTTTGCTTAAAATACGCTATCTTTTATCGGTTAATTAAAAGTAAATATTTATATTTATTGTCGGGTGCATTACGTTATAGCTACTTATGCTCTTCTGCTTATACCGCAAAGGCCAAGGGGGCGTGGTAATGTGTAAAATCAAGCCTGCGCAGGAAGGGGGCAAGAGGACTGGCCTCGCCACAAACCGCCCCTTTACTTTTTTTTTACCGATTGACAGGAATATTTTTTTATGAGACTGCCAAAATTTTTTATTTATGTTACTATATAAGTATATACTAAACGACAGAAAGGTGGTGGACAAGGATGACAATCAAGAAGGTAACTAAAAAGGCGGCTATTACTTGCAAGTGCAAGGGGTCTTGCTAGGTGGTCCCGGGGCAGTAGCTATTGAGGATAAACTTAAATTAAGGGACGAGGGGGCGGCAACCCTCTCTCTCTTTAAAACAGCGAACCAAAAAAGTAAAGATGAAAAATAAAGACAACTGTGTTTACAAAGGTTTATGTGTTGCTGCCACACTGGCAGTGTTACTTTCAACGTCCGTGTGTATGGCACAGGAGGCGGAGGTTTTTGACTCCGGTGCGGCTTACCGCTTCATGCTTGGCGCCATAGCAGAGGGTGAAAGGGATTGGGATGGCGCACTGAAACACTACAGGGCGGCGATAAAAGAAGACGAGGTTTCACCGTATCTCAGGATGCAGGTGGCGCTGCTCCTCTGGCGTCAGGGCAAGATTAACGAAGCCGCCAAGGCAAACAAAGACGTACTGAAAAAACACCCAAATTACACACCTGCCTTAAAACTGATGGCGGAGATATACAACTCCCAAAACGACACGACTAACGCCATAAAGACATATGAGAAGATCGTGGAGCTAAACAAGGACGATACCGAAGTCTATGTCTACCTCGGGGCAATGTATCTGTCCAAAAATGACTATAAAAACGCCTCAAAGGTCTTTGCCGGTCTTGTCGAAAAGGCCCCCGACAACGTGATGGGTCTCTACTACCTCGGGGTAATCTCCATAGAGCAAGGAGACATGAATAAGGCCGAGGAATATATGCGCAAGGTCACGGATATAAATCCGGAGTTTGATGCAGCCCTGGTGGCCCTTGGAGTCATCGCCGGCAGCAGGGACAAAAAAGACGAGGCCTATGACTACCTCAAGGAGGCCCTCAGGATCAATCCGCATAACCTCAAGGCGCGCGAGATGCTGTCGCGGTACTATCTCAAGGACAAAGACTTCGGAAATGCCACCGAACAACTGACCGAACTCAGCAAGGAGCTGCCCGAAAACCTCGATATACACCTCAAGCTCGGTCTGCTGCACACGGAAAACGGCAACTACGAACAGGCCGTTGAAGAGTTTATGATCGTCAAGACGGCCAATAAGAACCACATCATGTCCCGCTACTACCTGTCGTTGGCCTATGAGGGGTTGCGACAATACGATAGGGCCATCGAAGAACTCAAGCAGGTAATCGACCTCGATCCAAAAAACGTAAACGCCTTCCTGCGGCTCGCCTTCCTGTACGCCGAAACCGAGGACTACAAGATGGCTGCCAAATACTATGAAGAGCTGCTGTCCTTTGATGACGGCAAAGCGGAGTTCTTTCTGTATCCGGCGCTGGCATATTCGCACATGAAGGATTACGGCAAGGCAAGGGGCTTCTTGCTCCGAGGCATTGAGAAGCATCCGACAAATGAAGAGCTGTACTTCAATCTGGCCGTTATACACGAAAAGGAAGGCAACTTTGATGAAATGGTCACCCTGCTGAGAAAGGTGCTGGAGCTAAAGCCCGACCATGCCGAGGCCCTCAACTATCTTGGGTATAGCTACGTTGACAAGGGGCTTAATCTACAAGAAGCCCTGGGACTTATACAAAAAGCCGTAGAGCTAAAACCCGACAGTGGATATATCATAGACAGCTTGGGATGGGCATACTACAAGATGGGCAGGTACCAGGAGGCGCTGGTTGAGTTGCAGAGGGCGCTGTTGCTTGTCAATGACGATGCCGTGTTGTATGAGCACCTCGGTGATGTTTACATGGAGCTGTCCATGAAGGAAAAGGCCATAGAGTTCTGGAAGAAGTCCATAGAGCACGTCAAGGACGAACCAGGACTGACAGAGAGGGTGCAGGGCAAGATTGACCAACAAGTGCATTCCAAGCATTGATCTGTGGTAGCAAAAGAAAGAAGGAGGGCGGCTCCGCCCCCTCCTCAGACCTCCCCTGCAAGGGGGCCAGCCCCCTTGACCCCATCTTACCATGCTTTTTTTAGAGGATACCATTGATCTGTGGTGTTGCACTATAATGCCCCTGCAAAGATAAACTGGTTTATATACATCACCGGCAAGAGGGATGACGGCTACCATGACCTGTTGTCGGTGATGCAGCGTGTGTCGCTGTATGACGAACTGACGGTGGAACCCGCCGGAGCAATTGAGGTTGTTACGGGAATGGACATCCCTACGGAGGACAACCTTGTCTTTAAGGCGGCCTCGTTGCTTCGTAGCCACACCGGATGTAAAAAAGGTGCCAGGATACACCTGAAAAAAGAGATCCCGACCGAGGCCGGTCTGGGTGGAGGTTCAAGCGATTGTGCCTGTACGCTGCTTGCGCTTAACAGCCTTTGGGGGCTGGGGCTTACCACGGGGCAATTAATGGAATTGGGGGCAATGCTTGGCAGTGATGTGCCGTTTTTTGTCGGTGGGGCGTGTGCCTTTGTCAGCGGGCGCGGTGAAGTCGTAACCCCAATGCAGAGTACCACCCCCTGGGACGTCCTGATAATCAAACCACCTTTTTCGGTCTCCACTGCCTGGGCGTATAAAAAGCTCAGGACTTTCACCAGTTGCGCCTCCCTCAATCACACCAACGACCATATAGGCAAACGCCTCTGTGACGCCCTCAACAACAGGGACGTCAATGCCCTCATCCCCCTGATGAGAAACGACATCCAGGAGGCCATCCAGGGCGATTATCCCATGATAGGCGAGCTCCGTTCATATCTGTTGGAGCATGGGGCGGTGGCGGCCATGCTCAGTGGCAGTGGTTCGGCGGTCTTTGGCGTCTTCGGTGACACCCAAAAGGCCCAACATGCACGTGAACACCTTCCTGTCGGATGTCGGGGGTTTTTGGTTACGACCTTGACAAATTAGTGTCATTGGCGGCAATATATAAGTGCATGTACAAAAGTTTTTATATAAACCATAGGATTGAGTATTATGGGGTCAAGGGGACTGGTCCCCTTGCGGGGGGGTCTGAGGGGGGGCGGAGCCGCCCCCTTCTTTCTTATTTACGCATAAAATTAATTATGGGCAGGTACTTATGATGAATATGAAACGTACACACGGCAGACAGGCTGTAGCGGATGAGGCGGGTTTTACGCTGATTGAGATACTGATCGTGGTGATGATCATTGGGCTGATAGCCTCTCTCATAGCGCCGAACATTTTTGGACGCTTTGAGAAGTCCAAGGAGGAGCTTGCCAAGGCACAGGTTGAGATGCTCTCCTCGGCGGTGCAATCCTACATGCTTGACATCGGCGGTTGCCCCAAGGAGATTACCGAGTTATTGACCTCCACGGAGAAGAAATGGCGCGGCCCATATCTGGCCAAACAGACCATCCCCCAAGACCCCTGGAACAGGGCCTATCAGTACAAGTGCCCCGGCGAACATGGCATGTTTGACCTCTACTCGCTTGGCCCAAACGGCAAGGTAGACGACCAGAACATTACAAACTGGTAGCCTGTATCAAATTCAGGGCAATAGCATTTGACCGGAAGAAAAGAAAGGGGCGGCTCCGCCCCCCTTCAGAACCCCCCGCAAGGGGACCAGTCCCCTTGACCCCATAAAAATGCCACGTACTTTGCATTTGATCCAATCGAAGTCTGCTATAAATAAATCTAAGGAGAACTTTCAGATGCCTCAATTGCTCACGCTCTGTTACATCGTATTCAGTGTATTTTTTGCGTGTTCCCCCCCCTACCTGTGGGCAGCAGCAGCGACAGGGCATCAATCGCTGTTTAACGAGGAACACCTGACCTCAATTGACGAGCTTGTGGACAAGAGCATAGGCGAAGGCAAGCTACCCGGGGCGGTCGTACTGATCGGCAACAGGGACGCCATCGTCTACCGGAAGGCCTTTGGTTACCGTGCCGTTGAGCCGGCCAAGATACCGATGACCGTGGATACGATCTTTGACATCTCCTCTATGACAAAACCCATTGCCACCACCATCGCCATCATGCAGCTTATGGAGGCGGGCAAGCTCCGCCTTGAGGACTCCGTGGGCAAACACTGGCCCGAGTTCAAGGTCAACGGCAAGGCAAAGATCACCATCCGTCAACTGCTCACACACTATTCGGGATTACCCGCCGGTCTGCCCCTGACCCCATACTGGCATGGCAACGATGCGGCCATGAAGATGATCGTCAACGAAACCCCAATGTACACACCGGGGACACACTTTACATACAGCGATATGAACTTTCAGGTACTTGGGGAACTTGTCTGGCGACTCTCCGGCCAGAGACTCGATGCCTACTGCGCACAACACATATTCAGACCCCTGGGGATGAAGGAGACGTCGTTCAGGCCCTCCGAAGATGTCCGCAGCCGCATAGCCCCCACGCAGTACCGAAAGGGCAAACTGCTCCAGGGAGAGGCTCATGATCTTTCGGCCTACAGGATGGATGGCGTGGCAGGACATGCGGGTGTGTTTTCGACCGCCGATGACCTTGCCATCTTTGCCAGGATGCTGTTGCACGGAGGGACGCTCAATGGCGTCCGCATCCTGGGACCCCTGACCATCGCCAAGATGTTCACCCCGCAGGAGCCTATGGACAAGAAGACCGTGCGCGGATTGGGCTGGGATATGGACTCTCCGTTTGCCTCTAATCGTGGCGTGTTGTTTCCCGTGGGTTCCTACGGACACTCCGGATACACGGGGACATCCATCTGGATCGACCCAGTCTCTGAGACCTACGTTATCATCCTCTCTAACCGTGTTCATCCTGGTGGCGGTGGGGATGTTGTTTCGCTGCGAGCCGAAATTGCAACCATAGCCGGTGCCGCACTGGAGTTGGAACCTGCCCGGCGTATACTCAAAAGTCGCACCCCCCTGACCGCCTACCACGAACTCGTAAACAGCTATCATACAAAAGGCCCGCGCAACGGCAAGGTCAAAACGGGCCTGGACGTCCTGGTTGCCGAGGGGTTTGCGTCGTTGTCGGGGCTCAAGGTGGGACTCATCACCAACCACTCCGGCATAGACTCGCAGGGACGCCGCAACGTTGACCTCTTTCACAAGGGACGCAACGTAAAACTCAAGGCCATCTTCAGCCCCGAACACGGCTTCTCCGGCGAGTACGACGAAATCATAAAGACAGACGTCACCACAGACCCCGGGACGGCTGTGCCCATTTACAACCTCTACGGCAAGACCTATCGTCCCACCCCAGCCATGCTTGCCGGATTGGATGCCCTGGTCTTTGACATCCAGGATGCCGGTGTGCGCTTTTACACCTACATAACGACGATGGCCTATGCCATGGAGGCCGCTGCCGCTCAAGGGATTGCCTTTTACGTCCTGGACCGGCCAAATCCAATCACAGCCATGTCCCTGGAGGGACCCATTGTACAGAGCAATCTCAGGTCATTTACCAACTACTTTCCGATGCCCATCAGACACGCAATGACCATTGGCGAACTTGCCAGGATGTTTAACGAGCAGTACAAGATCGGTGTCAAGCTCCACGTGATCAAGATGCAGGGTTATGAGCGCACAGACTGGTATGACGAAACCGGTCTGAAGTGGGTCAATCCCTCTCCAAACATCAGGACGCTGACGCAGGCGACGTTATATCCGGGCGTGGCGCTCATAGAAGGTGCAAACATCAGCGTGGGACGGGGCACGGACATGCCATTTGAGGTACTTGGGGCGCCGTGGATAGATGCCATACGACTTGCCTCATATCTCAACGGTCGCCGTATCGAGGGCGTGCGTTTCCTGCCGGTGGACTTTAAACCCAAGGGTGAAATATACGCCAACGAGGTCTGCCATGGTGTTCAGATAGTCCTCGTCGATCGCAAGGAGCTTGACAGCGCCGTCCTGGGGGTGGAGATCGCCTCTGCGTTGTACAATCTCTTTCCAGGCTTTCAGCTCAACAGCACAAAGGGGCTTATCGGCGAATCCACCGTAGAAGCCATCAAGCAGCGCACAGACCCACAGTTTATCCCGCTACAGTGGCAGGAGCAACTACAACAGTTCCGGCAGTTGCGTGCAAAGTACCTGCTCTATTAAGTAACCTAACGTAAACATGTACAGCAGATTTCTATTGGATTAAATACAAAACGCATGGCATTTTTATGGGGTCAAGGGGACTGGTCCCCTTGCAGGGGGGTCTGAGGGGGGGCGGAGCCGCCCCCTTCTCTTTTCTCTGTATTACTTCTTGCTTGAGAGTGTTACGTATATAAATGCCCCCGACCTGTAGACCAGCAACAGGACATCGTCATCCTTCTTGATCGTGGATATTGCGGTTTCGTAATCGCTGACATTACTGACACGCTTTCTGTTGACTTCGCCGATGATGTCACCCGGACGCAGGATAGAGGCAGCAACGCTATCCTCATCGACGCCGGTTACAATAACACCGTTGACCTTTGCCGGTATGTTAAACCTCTCCCTCAGTGATTGGGCCAAGTTCTGAACGCTGATGCCTCGCATCTTTGTTTCAGACTCCTGTGCGGAGGGCAGCATGGCGGCAGTCTTGTCATCGGGCAGTTCTCCGACCTTGACACCTAGCAAAACCTCTTTTGTCTCCCTGATGACCTTGACGTCAACCGTGGTGCCCGGGTCTATGGCCGAGACCATGTTGCGCAACTGCCTGGTACTGGTGCTTTCCTTACCGTTGAACATGACGATGACATCGCCGCGCTTTATGCCTGCCTTATCGGCCGGTCCGCCATCGACGACATCGGCAATCAGCACGCCGGTCTTTTCGGTAAGCCCGAAGGACTTGGACAGTTCCGGGGTCAGGGGTTGGATGTTGACACCAAGCCAGCCCCTTACCACCTTGCCCTTTTTCATGAGGCTATCCATAACGCTTTTAGCCATGTTGGTCGGTATGGCAAAGCCGATGCCCTGATATCCGCCGCTTGTTGAAAAGATAGCGGTGTTGATCCCGACAAGTTCACCGTTGATGCTCACCAGGGCACCACCTGAGTTGCCCGGATTGATGGCGGCATCTATCTGGATAAAGTCTTCGTAATCGGCAATGCCAACGTCAGACCGGCCCACGGCACTGACTATGCCCATTGTAACCGTCTGATTCAGCCCAAAGGGGTTGCCGATGGCGATAATGATCTCACCCGGTTTCAACTTGCTTGAGTCGCCAATCTTGATGGTTGGCAGGTCCTTGGCTTCAATCTTAATAACGGCAAGGTCGCTCTTGGAGTCGGTCCCGATGACCTTGCCCTTGTACTCGGTCTTGTCGTAGAGGATGACCTTGATCTCATCCACGTCCTTTACGACGTGGCTATTGGTGAGTATGTAGCCGTCGTCGAGGACGATTACACCGGAACCCAGCGACTTGGACTCATGTTTTTTGGGCGAGTGGAATTGGTTTTCATCCCCAAAGAAGCGTCTGAAGAACGGGTCATCAAAGAATCGCCCCATGGGGTTGTCCTTCATTTCTACGGTCTTCATGGTTGATATGTTGACTACGGCCGGTCTGGCCACATCAGTCACTTCGGCCAGGGCATTGCTGAACTGCTCCAGTATTGCCTTGCTGCGCGGGGCAACCTCCTTTGATTGTGCCACGGACTGGTTTTGTATGTTTAGGTTAGAGGCGAGTATCAGCCCTATGACAAGTCCGGCCACTATCAGCGACGTCGCAAAGGCGACCTTTCTCTTGAGTACCATGTTGTTTTATCCTCCTGTATGTGTTACATAGATTTTTGGGAAAAGCTCAGGTTAGGGAAGTACTGACAATGCCTTCAGCGCCACGGTTTCGTCAAAGCCACACATGATATTCATATTTTGAATGGCCTGCCCTGATGCCCCCTTTATGAGATTGTCTATGACACTGACTACGATAAGGGTGTTTTTTCTATCGATGGCAATACCGATCTGACAGAAGTTAGTCCCTTTGACGTTTTTAATATCTGGGAATTTCCCCTTGTCCATGACGATAACGAAGGGGTCATTTTCATACGTATGCTCGTATAGCGACAGCACCTCTTCCAGGTCGATTGCGGAGTCAAGAGTAGCATAGACGGTACTCAGGATACCACGGTTAACCGGCAGCAGGTGAGGAGTGAAGGAGACCGTTACAGGCTTTTGTGCACTCAGAGAGAGGCCTTGCTCTATTTCGGGCGTGTGTCTGTGTGTTGCGACCCCATAGGCGCTGAATCCGCCGTTGACCTCACAGAAAGATAGCGCAACTTCCCCCTTCCGCCCCGCCCCCGATACCCCGGACTTTGAGTCTATCACGATGTGGTCAACGTCAACGAGGTTGTGCTTGAGGGCTGGATACAGGGCAAGCAACACGGAGGTGGGATAGCATCCCGGATTTGCCACCAGCGACGCCCCCTTGATCGACTCCCTGTGTATTTCGGGCAGTCCGTATACGGCATTTGCGAGGGTCTGGGGGTAGTGATGAGTGGTGCCATACCATTGGCTGTATACGGCAGGGTCCTTCAGTCTGTAGTCGGCAGAGAGGTCTATGACCATCTTACCGTTTCGGTGGAAGTGGTCCACGACCTCCTGTGAGGCAGCGTGTGGCAGTGCAGTGAAGAAGACATCGCCCTTTTCAAGCAAGGCCTCCTTCTGTAGCGGTTCAAAGATATAGTCGGTGTAATCATACAGGTGAGGGA
The DNA here is from genome assembly GCF_019173545.1 of Candidatus Magnetobacterium casense. GTDB lineage: Bacteria > Nitrospirota > Thermodesulfovibrionia > Thermodesulfovibrionales > Magnetobacteriaceae > Magnetobacterium > Magnetobacterium cryptolimnobacter. Next base: position 8,991 of record NZ_JABXWD010000100.1, read on the forward strand.
ACAGCTCCGTCACCGTTTTGCCCACATAGCGGTCGGCGGTTATGGCCGTTACCAGTACACCGGGGTGGTTGATCAGGAGCCTCATAAGCTCACTGCCCGTGTATCCACTCCCTCCACATATTACAACTTTCAGCATTTACGCTTTCGTATGCCCCCTTGTCCACTATTTTGTCGTACTTCAGGTAAATAGCATCCGATAAGATACCACGGTCTATATCATTGCAGATATAAGTGCGGAATTATCTCTTTGAGAACTGGAATCTTTTACGGGCGCCTTTTTGGCCGTATTTCTTTCTTTCCTTTTCCCTTGGGTCTCGTGTGAGCAGGCCCTCTCGTTTTAATTTGGGTCTGAAGTCCGAGTCGGAATTGACCAGGGCTATGGAGATACCATGCCTGATGGCTCCGGCCTGTCCGGCGGGTCCACCACCGACCACACTGGCTACCACGTCGAGTTTTCCGACCATACCGGTTATCTCAAGGGGTTGGTTGATAATCATCCGCAGGGTTTCCCTTGAGAAGTAGTTTTCAACCGATCTGTTGTTGACGGTGATCTGCCCTGCCCCTTTTTTGACTATAATGCGGGCTATGGAGGTTTTTCGCCTCCCTGTTGCCGTATATCTGACCTCGGTCATTAAAATCTCCTTCTATACTATATTTACTGGTTCAGGTTGTTGGGCTGCATGAGGGTGTTGAGGGCCTCTGTAGACCTTGAGTTTTTTGATCATAGCTCGTCCCAGTCTGTTCTTGGGCAACATCCCCCACACGGCGTCTCTGATCATGGTCTCGGGCGACCTCTTGATCTTGTCCTTGGCGCTCTCTGACTTGATACCGCCGATGTAGCCCGTATGGTGGTAGTAGAACTTCTGGTTGAGCTTGTTGGCCGTAAGCACTATTTTTTCGGCATTTACGACGATGATAAAATCACCCGTATCTGCGTTTGGAGTGAATATGGGTTTGTGCTTGCCTCTGAGATAAGTCGCTATCATGGACGCCATACGGCCCAATATCTTTCCCTGGGCATCCACAAGGTACCACTTCTTCTCCACATCACTTTTTTTCATAAAGACTGTCTTCATTACATTCATCCTTTTTCCAAAATCTTTGCTCAGTTCTTACTATCATAACGGATTAAAAAAATTATGTCAATGTCTCCAATTGCCTGGGGTGCATAAATTATGTCATCACAGGATTTTTTTTACAGCAAAAATTAACTTGACAATGTCACATTACAAATTCTGCAATTATAAAGATGTCTGAACCACGATTTAACGGATTAAGAGATTATCAGGATTCATGTTAAAGAAGGCATATATTCT
>NZ_JABXWD010000101.1 GCF_019173545.1 Candidatus Magnetobacterium casense
AAAGGGGCGGCTCCGCCCCCCTTTAAAACCCCCCGCAAGGGGACCAGTCCCCTTGACCCCATAATTAATCTCTTGCCTACTAAAAGTTTATACGCCCGTGGTTGCCAGGAAGTAGACAAATTAATGCTTTGATGTTACAATATACACATGGGTAACGTATCTATAAACATACATGCAGAGAACATGCTGCAGGCGCTTTTATCCGTTGACAAGCTACGAGCTAAGGAGGTTTTAAGGGCGGCTCGTGAGCAATATCAGCCTATTGAGGTTGTTGAAGGGGTGATTGTGCCTTCTTTGGAGCGGATCGGTAATGACTGGGTGACTGGTGAAGTGTCCCTGTCACAAGTGTACATGAGCGGGAAGATATGTAATGAGATACTTGGAGATATAATACCGGATAATTGCAGAGTCAGAGAAAGACAGTTAAATATTGCCATAGCGGTATTAGAGGATTTTCATACGCTTGGCAAGCAGATAGTGAAGGGTTTTTTGCAGGCGTCTGGTTTTGAGGTTGTTGATTATGGTATGGGGGTCTCAGTGGATGACCTTGTAGGGCGTACCGTCAGGGATAAGGTTGATGTTCTCTTGATTTCGGTGCTTATGTTACCGTCGGCGCTAAGGGTGAGGGAGGTAAGAAGGGGCTTGAGGCAGAGACAATCCGGTGCGATAATTGTTGTTGGTGGTGCGCCGTTTAACTTTGATGAAGAGTTATATAAAGAGGTTGAAGCTGACTATATGGGTAGGACTGTCTCAGATGCCATCAGTATTATACACACCATAGAAAAACTAAGAGGGTGAGATAGTGTCCTTAAAAATGACGTCAATGCAGAGGGTTTTGACTGCACTTGGACATAAGGAGCCTGACCGTGTGCCGTTTTTTCTTTCGTTTACGATGCACGGGGCAAAGGAATTGGGACTGTCTGTCAGGGAATATTTCTCCAGGGCTGAAAATGTCGCAGAGGGGCAGTTGCGTGTATCCCGGAAGTTTTCCAATGACTGTGTCAATGGCTATTTCTATGCACCGATAGAGATAGAGGCATGGGGAGGTGAGGTAGTCTTCAGGGACGATGGCCCGCCTAATTCTGGGGAGCCGTTTATAAAGAAACATGAAGATATACTCAGGTTGACGCCTCCCGATGTGAGGCAAAGCAAGTGTCTGCTTAAGGCGCTGGATGCCCAGAGAATCATGAAGGAAAAGGTGGGTGATGACATACCGATTGTCGGTGCTGTGATATCTCCGTTTTCTTTTGCGATCATGCAGATGGGGTTTGACAAGCACATAGAGTTGATTTATGAGCATGAGGGGTTGTTTGAGCATCTAATGAGTGTCAATGAGGAGTTCTGTGTGCAATGGGCCAATGCGCAGATAGACGCTGGATGCAGCGCCATTGCTTATGTTGACCCTATGTCTTCGCCAACGCTGATCGATAAGGATTTATACATCAGGACGGGTCACAGGATAGCACAACGGACACTACCCAGGATAAAAGGCTCAACTGCAACCCATTTTGCCGCAGGAAGGTGTTACCCGATACTAGAATACATCCTGCAAACAGGGACATCCGCAATTGCCGTAAGCGTATTGGAAAACCTGCAAGCGATAAAAAATGTCTGCAAAGGACGGGCAACTGTAATAGGCAACCTCAACGGCATAGAAATGAGACGATGGTCTCAGGCCGATGCAACAAGGCTTGTAAAGGAGGCTATTGCAAAGGCAGGCAAGGGAGGTGGCTTTATTCTGTCCGACAACCACGGAGAGATACCGCTGCAGGTGCCCGACGACGTATTGTATGCAATAGCTGACGCAGTAAAAGAATGGGGTCGTTATCCGCTGGAATGGTTGCAAGACGATGGCAGCAACTGACAGACGTCGCACGCATCATAAATACCCGTAATATAATTGGCGATGCAGGGGGACAATAAGATAAACGAAAAGGATAAGAGGCTTGCCGACTACGCTATGGTTTTTGACGTTGTAGGTCTTATTGCATCATACGCATCGGAGGATGTTGCCATTGAAAACATAATACATCTGCTGAGAAATCTCTTTGCACCTTCAAGCATAATCTATGTCTCCATGGTTGAGGGGCATCCTTCGGAGATAATAACGTTCCCGGAAAAGGGAAATTACGAGGCGGTAGTAAATGACTTAATCGGTAATTTCAAGGGTGACTATGACTGGACGGCGTCGGGCAAGGGGTTCAGGTTCAAGATTAAAGGTAAGGATAGTGTTGGTACGGATAGCGTTCTTGGATTAATGGAGATCGACGGGATTTTATTTCCCGATTACAGAAGTCATTATCTCAATCTGACCCTTACCATTGCAAACACACTTGGTCTTGCAATATCTAATTCACGTGTATATCAGTCGCTTTTAAGTGCAAACAAACAAGTAAAAGAGTCTCATGACAGGTTGCTCAAGATACTTGAGAACATGGAGGCAATTGTCTATGTTGCCGACATGCAAACATACGAGATCATATTTGCCAACCGTTACCTGAAAGAAGCCATAGGTAGCGATAAAATAATAAACAAAAGATGCTGGAATACAATTCAAACAGGACAGGGTGGACCGTGCAGTTTTTGCACCAACAACAAACTGTTTGACGAAAATGGTCAGCCCTCAGGTACATATACCTGGGAATTTCAAAACACCGTTAATAAAAAGTGGTACTATATGCAAGACAGGGCTATCCGATGGGTAGACGGGAAGATCGTGCGTCTTGAGATAGCGACCGATATAACACAGAGAAAGATGCTGGAAAAACAACTGGCACAACTCAACGCTCACCTTGAGGAACAAGTCATAGACAAGATAGACGAAATAAGACATAAGGAACAGATGTTAATCCAGCAATCCAAGATGGCGGCAATGGGCGAGATGATAGGAGTGATAGCACATCAATGGAAACAGCCATTAAACGCCATATCTGTGGTAATACAGGATATCGCAGACACATATGAGTATGGAGAACTTAATCAGGAATATATCGATAACATGATCGAGGCATCAAAAGCTCAGATCAGTTTTATGGCAAAGACTATAGACGACTTCAGGAACTTTTTTAAACCAACCAAGCAAAAGAGTGTGTTTAGCGTTGCCGTGTCGATCAAGGAGATACTTTCAATGTTTACAGATGTATTTAAAAAAGACGGTATTTCAATAGAGCTATTTTGCGATAATGACAATGAACTGCAATGCTCCGGCTACCCAAATGAATTCAAGCAGGTGATTCTTAATCTGATAAGCAATTCCAAAGATGCCATATTAACAAGGCGCAGTAAGGACACTAAGACATATTTAGAAGGAACTATAAGCATATCTGTACAGAAAGATGAAGACAATGGCATTGCTATAATGATAACCGATAACGGCGGTGGTATCCCTGAAGACATAAAAGACAGAATCTTTGAACCATACTTTACAACCAAGCCCTCAGATGTTGGCACGGGCATAGGTCTGTACATGTCTAAGACAATAATAGAGAACAACATGTGTGGCAGACTTACGGTTAAAAACATAACCGAAGGAGCAGAATTTAAGATAACAATGAACTATGTGGCGTAGGTGCAGGTAATGTTGCAAAGTGTGACTGGCACTCCTCATCTGTATCTATATAGCTCATACATATAGCATAATATGATATATAGATAATGTCAAGAGTAATTTTTGCAATAGTTCACCCCTGATAAAAAAAGAAAGAAAGAGGGCGACTCTGCACAGAAATATGTATAGCAAGATATTTTTTGGTATAATAACTCATGTTACTCATAGAAATAAAAAAAAGGTTTAAAGGTTTCAATAACTGTATAAAATGTGTACTGTGGATATAGATAAATGGGGTCAAGGGGACTTCTTCGTGGCCGGGGCGCCTCGCCCCTCCCCTTGCGGGGGGTTCTGAAGGGGGCCAGGAGCGCATTGAGCCGGGGGGCGCTGCCCCCTCCTGGAGCGACAAGAAGCGGAGCCGCCCCTTTCTTTCTTGTATCGCACACAATCGAAACGTGCTATAATTAAGTACATGACAAGAGAGGCCTTTATCAAAAACGCAGTAGCTATGATTGTGATACTGATGCTCATGTGTACAAGCGCCAGGGCGGAGGACGTATCCTTTGGGATTTCGGCTGAAAAGGAGGAGCTGCACGTGGGTGAGGCCACGCCTCTGAGGCTGACCTTCCAGGGAACCAGGGACGTGCCGGAGCCACACTTTCGGTACCTGGACGGTTTTGAGATCAACTACAGAGGCCCCTCCACCCGCATCGCCATAACAAATGGCCGCTATATGTCATCCATTACACACGAGTACCTCATAAGGCCGCTAAAACCCGGAACATTTACAATAGGCCCCCTGGCCGTTACCTACCAGGGAAACACCTACAAATCCAATGCCATCAACATCAACGTCCTTCAGGATACACCCAATGCCCCTGTCAAGCCCCCACAGGAAGAAGTCTACGGCAGCCGGCCATACAAGAAGACCGAACGGGTGTTTATCACCCTGGTGCCCGAAAAGACCACCGTATACATAAACGAGGCCATCCCCGTAAGCGTAAAGCTCTTTGCACGGGACGTCGGTGTAAGAGACATCGAGTTCCCGGAACTGTCAAACGTCAACATCTCCATTGGTCAATTTGACAAGCCCGTCTCCCAGCGGGTCAATCTTGGGGGGGTGCAGTACGAGGTCATGGAGTTTAAGACAACGATGTTTGCGACCTCTACGGGGCAGTTTAAGCTCGGACCGGCTTCCCTGGAGTGTACCGTGCTGACAAGACAGGGTCTGCCGCGCCTCTTTGGGGATGACGACTTCTTTAGCGGCATGTTTAACACGGCCAAGCCCGTCACGCTCAAATCCGAGGCATTGACCATCAGCGTTCTCCCCCTGCCGCAAGAGAACAAGCCGGCGGATTTCAAGGGCGCCGTGGGTAGCTTTGACCTCGAAGTTGGCCTCTCCGCCACGGAGGTAAAGGTGGGAGACCCCGTAACCGTAACAATGGCCGTAACGGGCAAGGGCAATCTCAATACCGTAACGATGCCCGTTATCACAAACACCGAAAATATCAAACTATACGACCCATACATCAAGCAGAACAAGGGTTCAAAAGTCTTTGAGCAGGCCGTCATGCCGACAAAGAATTCGGTCGGTTCAATTGGCCCGTTCAGGTTCAGCTACTTTGATCCGGTCACTCAAACCTACCGCACCATCACAAGGGCTGCCCTGCCCCTGAAGGTCACAGGTTCGGAGGCCGATCTCAGGGCAAAGGCCGTCGATGCCCCCTCAAAGGAGCAAAAGCAGCACGAAACACTCGGAAGGGACCTGGCCTTTATCAAGGATTCCCCCGGCTCCCTGCGAAAAAAGAACCAGCCACGGTTGTACCAGAGTCCTCTGTACTGGTTATTGTATGTGATTGGTGCGCTGGTGTACATTGCGGTGTTTGTGGTTCACAGGAGGCGTCAGCGTCTTCAGGGCGATGAGGGCTACGCAAGGAGGCTAAAGGCGCCCAAAAAGGCCAGGGTTGCGCTCAAGGCGATCAAGGTGCTGCTGGATGATGGCAAGGCGGTGGAGTTCTATGATGGCGTATTCAGGCTGTTGAGCGAGTACCTTACCGACAAGTTCCAACTCGGCGGCGGTGAAATGACCAGCGACACACTTGTCAAGGTCCTTAGCGGCAAGGGGGTCAGGGAGGATATACTCACCATGCTTGAGGATATCCTGGGTATCTGTGACAAGGCACGGTTTGCGCAGATCGGCCTTGAAGAGGGCAAGATGCAGGATACGTTTCAACTGCTTGAGGGGTTTATGCTACTGATAGAGAAGGCTAAGTTATGATTGGAGTTACATTACAGGAGATAAAGATTTATAGCATCAAGATAAAGAATTACGGGGTCAAGGGGACTGGTCCCCTTGCGGGGGGGTTTAAGGGGGGGCAGAGCCGCCCCCTTCTTTCCCTCTTTTTGCACGGGCAGGCACTGATTTTGATGATTTTGGCTATGCTGATGCCGCTGACCGTTCATGCTGATGCCGGAGCGGCAGCCGGGACAAAGGATGTCTTTCAACAGGCGTCGGTCTATTACGCCCAGGGCAAGTACGACGACGCCATTGCCCGGTACGAAGGCCTGCTCACCACTGGCGTGGAGAGCGGAAGCCTCTACTACAACCTCGGAAACTGCTACTTCAAGGCAGGCGACATCGGGCGGGCGATCCTGTCCTATGAGAGGGCGATGAGGCTCATCCCACACGATGCCGATCTGAAGGCGAATTACGAGTTCGTCCTGTCTCAGGTGCCGGGCAGGGATAAGGGTCAGCCGGAAGGTCGTATGAGGAGGTTCCTGGATACGGCGTTTGGCCTGTTGACGATCAATGGTATCTGTGTCATGCTTGTTGTATTATATATGCTGGCAATAGTTATTTTGATTGGCAGACTATACGCTGAGGTACTCAGGCGGTATGCCGTGTTGTTGATATCGGTGGTCTTGTTGCTCTTTGTGGTGGCATCTTATGTGTTATACGTCAGGATTGTCCTCAGTGATAGTGAAGCGGTTGTGCTGAAGGACAAGGTGGAGGCAAGGTATGAGCCATTTGACACGGCAACGGTGTTTTTCACCCTCCCCGTTGGGATGAAGGTGCGCATACAGCAGGCAAAGGACAATTGGTACAAGGTCAGCCGTCCCGATGCCAAGCACGGCTGGGTAAGCAAGGAACTCATCGGTGTCGTCAATCAATAGGGGAGAAGAAAAAGGAGAAAACCATGCCTTTAGACCTTAAAACATACTATCTAAGCTATTTCCGCAAAGATATAGAAAAAATTAAGCTTCTACATGGAAATAGAATAACCAATAAGGATGATTTCTTCTTTGACAGAGATTCATGGATAAATGCAATTCTTAAAATTAACTCCAATGAACAGATTACATGTTTTATTCTTTCAATGTTCATTACGGTAGCATCTGATCAAACCATGTTTACATATTACAAGCCATTATACGGACAGTTTAAGCTATTGACACAATATCCAAAGTTTGGATGGTGTGGGCTTGGACCTCACAATGAAAACCCTCTTTTACTTATCAGGTATCCAATTGAAAAATCACTAGTTGAATTCAAGGAAATAGAAAAAAAACTTGATCCAGCATCAGAACTATTTAAAGAGCAAGTGGAAGACTTCTTTATAACTCACATGAAAGAAGTCAACCCTTATGAGTTTATCACGCGTTTCGTAACTGATAGAGATATAATTCAAACAGCAAAGGAAGATGTAAACATGAAGAGAGTAGTAGCTGCTTTTAGCATAAATAAGAAATATAATAATGTCAACTGAAATCAGCTTGCTTAACGTTAAATATTTTTCTGAGAAAACAATTCTCCACATTCCACTCAATAGCTGAAACAAAAGTGTTGTTTAACAAGGCATCGTTACTACTGTTTGCCGTACTTCTCTGTGGCTGTACCGGCAGAGTGGAGAGGCTTGACGGTTACCTCTATGGCCGGATCGGCGCCAACCCTACGACGCTGGACCCCGCCTACGTTGTTGACGTCCTGGGGGGGATGATAGCCGCCAAGCTGTACAACGGCCTGGTGCGACTCGATGACAACCTGCAGGTGGTACCCGATGTTGCTCGGCAGTGGCGGGTGAGCGACGACGGCCTGACGTACACGTTTGCGCTGCGTGAGGACGTCGTGTTTCACAACGGCCAGAGATTGACCGTCGATGACGTGGTCTACTCGTTCAGACGGATAATGAGTCCTCAGACGCATTCGCCAAACGCCTGGATGTTCAAAAATGTCGCCGACGTAAAGGTTGTACACACCGGTGAAATCGAGGTCACGCTCAAGACCCCGTTTGCGCCATTTCTAAAGAGCCTGACCATGCCTGCAGCCTACATAGTTCCAAGGGCGGAGGTGGAGAGGCTGGGCAAGGACTTCGGCCTGCACCCCGTTGGAACCGGCCCATTTGCACTGGCACGCTGGGAACCCGACAACAACATCGTGCTCAAAAAAAACGTCCTATACTTCGACCGCCCCGCCAGGATAAACGGGATCGTCTACCGGATAATCCCCGAAGACATAACGTCGATGACCGAGTTCCTCACGGGTAATCTCGACGTCCTTGGCGTGCCGGCATCGGCGTATGCGATGCTCACAAAGGACGCACGTTATGCGGGGCTTGTAGCTCACGCATCGGGGTTGAATACTTTCTACCTTGGCCTGAACAATTCCCGCAGACCCCTTGACAACCCCAATCTGAGAAAGGCTATTGCCTGCGCCATTGACAGGAAAAAGATACTCCGCACGTATCTGCAGGGACAGGGCAGCTACGCCACCTCTGCCGTGCCCTCCGTCCTGAAGGGATATGCCGTGGCCGATTATTACCCCTACGACCCTGACAGGGCACGGGCATTTCTGAGGGCATCGGGGATTGCGGGCGGCGTGAATCTGAAGTTTTACGTGTCGGCCATCCAGGAGTCGATAGACATTGCCGAAATCATAGCGCACTATCTGCGGCAGGTGGGCATTGGGGTGGAGATTCGTATCCTGGAGTGGAGCGCATACAAGGTGGCTATAAACAACGGCGAACCTGACATGTTCTGGCTCAGTTGGTGGGCGGACTATCCCGATGCTGAGAACTTCCTCTATCCGATGTTTCACTCCTCAAACTTCGGCGCCGGTGGCAATCGCATCAGATACGGAAACCCACAAGTGGATACGTTGATAGAGCAGGCCAGGAGGACACTCGCAGCTCCGCAGAGAGAGGCTATGTACAAACGCACAGAAGACGCCGTGGCCATCGATACCCCCGCCGTGTTCTTCTGGCACCGCAATGAATACATCGTCACACAACCCTGGATAAAAGGACTCCGCCTCTACCCCATCTACAACATGGACAAGGCAACCGGCATTGAAAATAAAAGGTAAGGTGTTTGTTATTTCCAGCCATATAAGGTTATAATAAGGCATGGATATGATTTACTTCAACTGATGTCTGATGTCGGTTGTCTCATTCTTGCAATAGATACCTCCTGTGACGACACCTCAGCGGCTGTGGTCAGAGATGGCAGGGATGTGCTGTCAAACGTGGTCAGCAATCAGAGCGCATTTCACAGTAAGTATGGCGGCATAGTGCCGGAGATAGCGTCTCGCCGACACGTGGAACAGATATGGCCTGTGGTGGATGCGGCGATGCAGGAGGCGCAAGTGGGGTTTGGCGATCTGTCTGCGGTGGCAGTGTGTCATGGGCCTGGGCTGATAGGGTCGTTGATAGTGGGGTGTGCCTTTGCCAAGTCTGTTGCCTATGCGTGCGGGCTTGCACTGATAGGGGTTAATCACCTGCATGGGCATATCTGTAGCGTCAATCTCATTGAGGAACGCCCGCTGAAGTTTCCCTATCTTTCGTTGGTGGTTTCCGGCGGACACACCAGCATGTACAGGGTCGATGGTGATGGTCTGTACACGCTGGTGGGGGCAACACGCGATGATGCCGCCGGTGAGGCCTATGACAAGGTTGCCAGGATGCTGGGGTTGGGATATCCGGGAGGGCCGGTTATCGATGCACTGGCCAAAGACGGCAATCCAAAGGCCATCAATTTTCCACGGGCATACATGCCCGACAGCCTTGACTTCAGCTTCAGCGGCCTCAAGACCTCCGTGATGAACTACCTCCGTACTTCCAGGGAAAAAGCCCCTGTGGAGGACATCTGTGCCTCATTTCAGGCCGCCGTGATCGATTGTCTGCTCAGGAAGGTGCAGCAGGCGCTCAACAGTCAGAGAGCCTCCGCCGTGACCATCACCGGTGGTGTAGCTGCCAACGATGCCCTCAGAAGAGCCATCCGCACCCTGCCCCCGGAGATCGAGGCAATCATCCCCCCAAAGACCCTCTGCACCGACAACGCCGCCATGATTGCTGCCGCTGCATACATATCACTCAAAAAGGGCGAATTTGCCAACCTGACACTAAACCCCAAGGCATACATACCTGTCTGCTAACAAGAAAAAAAGAAAGGGGCGGCTCCGCTTCTTGGCGCTCCAGGGGGTGAGGCACCCCTGCCATAAAAGTCGCACCTGGCCCCCTTCAGATCCCCCCTGCAAGGGGTCACGGACCCCTTGACCCCTTGATTTTCAACAAAGCTAAACCTATTAACAACTATACTGAAATGACGCAGGTTTTTTCAGGCATGATATTTGAGTGTGAAATAATGGGGTCAAGGGGACTGGTCCCCTTGCGGGGGGTTCTGAAGGGGGGCGGAGCCGCCC
>NZ_JABXWD010000102.1 GCF_019173545.1 Candidatus Magnetobacterium casense
GGATTCTCCACAAAGAATGGCTTTATTGGCAGGATTGCATTCTTAGCTTAACACCTATGGGCTCCGCCCCCCTTCAGAACCCCCCGCAAGGGGAGGGGCGAGGCGCCCCGGCCGGAAAGAAGTCCCCTTGACCCCATTATTTCACGCTCAAATATCATGCCTGAAAAAACCTGTGTCATTTCAGTATATAACAATTCATAAGAATCTCTAATGCGACAGCCTTGTCTACGACTCTTTTTTTACACCCTGTTCTCACTGATAATGTTACAATATCATGGGAGTTGTGCCTTTGCGATGAAAAAGCTGTTTTACCTGATCAAGTTTCGTATCGTATACGTAGCCATTATAGCAGTGGTGCCGATGTTGTTTGTGACGTTATATGCCAATGTAAAAGAGCGTTCTCTGGCCATTTCAGAGGCAAACGGCAACATCAGCGCCATGACCGTGCTGGTCAGTGCAGCCATCGAGGGCTATATAGACCGGGTTAGAGCCACGCTTGTTACCATCGGCCACATGCCCGAGGTACAACAGACCAACGCCCCTGATTGCCAGAAAGAACTGCATTTTCTGCTCAAGAGCCTGCCCTACCTTGACGGCATAGCAGTAGCGGATATCAATGGCATGGTGTGGTGTACAACACTGCCACCGAGACGGGAAAAGATAAACGTGCTTAATAATAAGTTCTTCAGGAAGGTTACGGAGGTCGGGGGCTTCATAGCAGGTGACTTTGCTGTTGAGCGCTCAACGGGCAAACCCGTCATGTACATGGCATATCCGCTGCGTAATAAGGAAAAACGCCTTATCGGAGTAACCTACGCTATATTTAACCTCCACACCTTAAGAGAGCTTATATCCAGGGTCAACTTCCCCGGGGGTTACACCATCACCCTGCTCAACTCCACCGGTGTGGTGATTGCCCATCACCCCGACGGCAACAGGTGGGTCGGGACAACCATCACCGAAGGTCAATTGCAAGGGGCCATAGCCGAACACAATGGCGTTGAATTTACAGATACCAACGGGCCGGACAACATCAACCGCCACTATGGTTTTGCCTCTCTCTACAGCATGGGTAACGCCATTGGTCTGTATGCCGGTGTTGGCCGGCCCACCGAGGACATCTTTGCCGACACACGCCGCAGGCTCAGGGGTAACCTCGTGGGGATTGTGTTGACGTTTGTCTCTGTTATCGTGGCCGGATGGGGCGGCATATATGTGTTTGTCACTGGGCAGGTCTATCGTCTTGTGGGCGTTGTCAGACGGATGGCAGGCGGAGACCTGACTGTACGGAGCGGTTTTGCCTGGAGGGAGTCAGAGCTGGGGCTTCTGGCCGCCGGCATTGATGAACTGGGAAGCTCTCTGTACAAGAAAAAAGAGGACACCGAAGATACCCTCAGTCAACTGCGTGGCTCCAGGGAACGTTACAGCACGCTGGTGTCCAACATCCCCGGGGCAGTGTACAGACGCCTGGCCGATGCCAACTGGACAATGGAGTTTCTTGGCTCTGCCATTAAGGACGTCTGCGGATACCCTGCCGGGGCATTCCTCTTTAACAAGGAGCGTCCATTTGCCGGTATCGTACACCCCGGGGACCGGGAAAACACTGAAAGGGCACTGCTTGAGGCTATCAAGGCCAAACACCCCTATGACCTGACATATCGCATCGTCGATGCCCACAACGCCACGCGCTGGCTCAACGACAGGGGGGCAGGGGTCTATGACGCCCAAGGCAGGATCATCCACCTTGATGGCGTTATTGTTGATGATACGATGAGACGACAGGCCGAGGAGGTACTCCTCAAGCTCAACAGGGCACTGCGGACCTTTGGCAGTTGTTCCCAGGCGCTCGTCCGGGCCACTGATGAGTTGCAGTTGCTGATGAGGATATGCAAGACCATTGTTACGGAGGGAGGGTTTCCGGTTGTCTGGGTCGGTTATGCCATAGAGGAGGATGGCGTTAAGGTGGTACGTCCAGTGGCCTGCGGCGGTGATGACAAGGACTATCTGGCACAGATCAAGGTCAGGTGGGACGACTCCGAGCTTGGCAGCGGCCCCGTCGGCAGTGCGATAAAGACCGCAAGCCCATGTGTCGTGGAGGATATCGAGGCTGATGACAGCTTTGCGCCCTGGCGCCGGCCGGCGAGACGATTCGGGTTTCGTTCCCTGGTGTGTCTGCCCCTGATAGAGGGTAGTATTGCCTTTGGCGCCCTCACCGTATACTCCAGGGAGAGGTATGCCTTTGACACGGAAGAACTCGATCTCCTGGTAAAGCTGGCCGGTGAACTGGCCTACGGGATCGTCACGCTCAGAACCAGGGTGCAGCGATGGAAGGCCGAAGAGATGATCCAGAGGATCAGTAACCACCACATGACCGTCTTAAGTGCAGCGGGTGAGGGCATTGTGGGACTGGATGGCAGCGGGTGCATCACCTTTGCCAATCCCGCCGCTGCAAATATGCTCGCCTGGCAGGAGGATGAGTTGGTGGGGATGCCCATAGGTGCCATCACAGGGTTGACGGGATTTATGAAAGGCGCTATCTACAGCCGTTTCGATGAGGTGTTTAACAGAAAAGATGGCAGCGTCTTTGCCGTTGAGTACGTCAGCACGCCCATTGAGGAGAGGGGGCAGACCACGGGGGCAGTGCTGGTCTTTAGGGATGTCACGTTGCGCAGGGGGTTGGAGGAGAAGCAAAAGCAGCACGAACAGTTGCTCGTACAACAATCAAAGCTCGCCGCCATGGGTGAGATGATCGGCAACATTGCCCACCAGTGGAGGCAACCCCTGAGTGTTGTCAGTGGAGTCCTGTTAAACATCCAGGACGCATATGAGTTTGGCGACCTCAACGCAAAGTATCTCGCCGACAAGATACGTCAGGCAAATCAGAGCCTTGAATTTATGTCCGTCACCATTGACGACTTCCGCAACTTCTTCAAGCCGGACAAGGAAAAAACGGAGTTTGACATCAGCGAGGCCATACACAAAACCGTCTCTATTGTCGGGGCCAGTCTCAGGGACAACTTCATCGATCTTCGTATGCATCTTGAGTATGGTCTGTCGGTCAATGGGTATTCCAATGAGTTTTCGCAGGTACTGCTGAACATCGTCACAAACGCCAAGGACTTCCTCCTGTTGCGTGCCATCAGGGGGCCTGTCATCGACATCAAGGCCTACCGACACAGCACAAAGGCCGTTGTCGTGGTCGCAGACAACGCCGGGGGCATCGACGAGGAGATCATCGACAAGGTCTTCGACCCCTACTTCACCACCAAGGAGCAGGGCAAAGGAACAGGGATCGGGTTGTACATGTCAAAGATGATCATCGAGGGACACATGGGGGGCCTGTTGACCGCACGAAATGTAGAACATGGGGCCGAATTCTGCATACTGCTAAATGCCTGCTGAACCGAGAAGGTGAGTTTTTTATGCACCCCTGTCTTGACTAACAGTTATGTATATGCTTAAAATAAAAGCAGAACCGGTCAAGTAGAGTGGCTGCTTAAAAAGACAGATCAGGAGGATTAATATGAAAAGCAGGTTTGGTCTTTGCCTGGTGTGAAATGGAAAAGAAGCTATTAAGCGTTGTTGTTCCATGTTTTAACGAAGAGCCGGTCATTGATGCGACCAATACGAGGGTTATGGCCCTGTTGACCGGGTTTGTGGAAAGGAACCTGATAACCGACTTTGAGATACTGTATGTAAACGACGGTTCCTCGGATTGCACGCTGGAGATGCTTAAGGAGCTTGCATCAAAGGAAAAACGCATAAAGGTCATCTCCCTCAGCGGCAACTTTGGTCATCAGGCGGCGTTGACGGCGGGGCTGTATAATGCTTCCGGCGATATAACCGTCTCCCTCGACGCAGACCTCCAGGACCCTCCTGAGGTCATAGAGGCCATGATCGAAAAACACAACAGCGGCTGTGACATCGTCTATGGGGTGCGCAGCAGCCGAGAGCAGGACTCGTTCTTTAAGCGATTTACGGCGCAGTTCTTTTACCGGCTCATGGCATTTATGGGGGTCAACATCGTATACAACCATGCCGACTTCAGGCTCATCTCCAGGGCCGTCATCAGCGAATTCAAGAAGTACGGTGAGACAAACAGGTTTCTGCGTGGGATATTCCCGTCCATGGGGTTCAGGCAGGGGGTGGTCGAGTATGCGCGTGACAAGCGATTTGCCGGAACGACGAAGTATCCACTCAGAAAGATGCTAATGTTTGCCGTTGAGGGCATCACCTCCTTTAGCAACTTTCCGTTGAGGTTGTCTTTTTTCCTGGGATTTATAAACTTCATAGCGGCCCTGATGCTGGTGGGCTGGACGCTGGTGACCAAGTTCAAGGGGGCTGCAATCCCCGGGTGGGCATCCACGGTGTTGCCGTTGTACCTGTTTGGCGGCATCCAGTTAATGTTCATAGGGATACTCAGTGAGTACGTGGGAAAGATTTACATGGAGGTAAAGCGACGACCCATCTTCATCATAAAGGAAACGTATAATCTCAACCGACCAAAAAAGACCTTTACCCGCCGGCCAAACGTGCAGCAGAAAAAGACTGTCTGAGCCTCGTGACATTTTTTATGGGGTCAAGGGGACTGGTCCCCTTGCAGGGGGTTCTGAAGGGGGGCGGAGCCGCCCCTTTCTTTCTTTTCTTAACGACACATCAAGCGCGATGCTTAAAAGCGAGTGACAAGGATGCCGATAAAGGGCATGGTTGCGATGTAGTTTTCAAGGGATACCTTCCTGACGCCGTTTAAGCCGGAAGGACGACCAGTGGAGCGATTGCCTGAGTCTTTGGTGCCGCTTGCGTGCAGGAGATAGACGTCGTTGTTGTCTCTCTTTATGATGCCGAGGTGTCCGATGATTTCGTTTTCGATACGCCTGTTGGGGGCCTTGACGAAGTAGACGATATCACCGCTTTGTAGCCTGGACATCCCGTCTCTGATTCCCTGTGGGGGGAGTATTGCGACGGTGCGTATGCCCCTGGCACCCTGGATGTCGATGGTCTGGCCGATGTCTGCCGTGACGTCTCTTCCCCACTTACCACTGAGTATCATGTCCATCCCGTACCGGAAGCGGTCATCGTAGTTAGAGACGTTGCCGTTGAGATCGGTAATTCCCCGGTGTTTAAACCTCTTGTCAAGGGCAATGGCTGCGGAGTCTTGTGGCGTGTGAGCAAGGGCAAGCTCCACGCTGCGGAAGACGTGGTACATGCAGTCAACCCGGTCATCGAAGACGATAGCGTTGTTGCTGACGTATGCCCCAAGCGGATCGGTGTCGTAGGGGGTGCCGGTAAACTGCTCCGCCCAAAAGGCGATTCGCCATCCGATGGTTTGTTCCTGGATCCGTTGTTGGTTCTTCAGCACCGCCTCGTCAGAAAAGGCCAGGGCCAGTGTAAGATTCACAAGCACGAGCAAGACCGCCGGCAAACACACAACGTAATAGTTCACCCTTCACCCTCCTGAAAAAAAAAAGAAGGGGAGCGGCTCCGCCCTCCCCTCAGACCCCTCCTGCAAGGGGACCAGTCCCCTTGACCCCATTTTATCTTGTTGACAGCAGGTTGATTATACACGACATTTCAACATCTATAGCTGAACTATTACGTAACTTCCTACCTGACCTCAAAAGTAAAGCGCACAACGCGCTGTGGCTGGCCACGGACCTCAAAGACGAAGAACACGTCCCACGAGGCTGCTACATTGAAAATCAGGTTCCCCGTGTAGAGACTGCCGGACTTGACAAAAGATGCCATCTGCGCCATGTTGCCGGAAATCGCATAGGTCACTCCGACATCAACGTCATCAACGTCCCTGCCTGTGGGTGCTTTAAGCTCAAAGGTTACCTCGTTTTTGCCTACGACGGGGGACTGACCACTGGAGGTCTTCATCCTCACCCTGTAACCATCAACCTTTTCTGTAAGCACAAACACGGCGCCATCGGCCAATGCACAAAACAACAACAGAATCCACACGTTTACAAGGGCTACTACCTTTGGCATTATCATCGCTCCAGAAACCTCCTCAGTTCTCCAGGATAGACCCTCCGCTGGTCAACTGGTGTGGGGGAGTCTGGCTCGGGCCAAAACGGCTGAGGCTGTGCACCTTCCCTTGCCACCGAAGAGGGCAGCGGGTCTTTCATGTCCATGACCGCAACCATGTCGATCCCCTTGAGGCGGTAGCAGAGTTCCACCGCAATGCCGTTAGGGTCAAAGGTGAAGATGGAGTGTATGAAGCCGTTGTCAATCAGCTCGGAGACCCATATGTCAGCCGCATCCAGTTTGTCCTTGATCAGCCACAGTTCGTCATCGTCCGTGACCTCAAGGCAGATGTGGTCAAAGGCTATGCTGCCTGCCCGGGGACGTCCGGCGTCCTTTTCCTGTAGGGGTTGCACGTTTGGCCACTGGAAAAACGAAACAAGACAACTGCCGTTAATGGCAAAGAAATACTGTTTGACCGCATTATCCGCCATTGTACCAACAAGCTCAATGCCCAGCAGGTCACGCCAAAATTGGATCGTCTTATCCATATCCCCCGTGACCAGGGCTATGTGGTTTATTGCCGTGTAAACTGCCATCGCACCAATGCCTCCGGCTAGCCTATGTTAAACTCTGAGAGCACGGCAGCGCCGAATTCCTCAATAAGTTCGGGGTCGAGATGCCCTGCAGGTTTGTGGAGCATCTTTAATGCCTCAGCCGCTGGGTAGGTTGGTCTGTAGACGTTTTTGGTAGTCAGGGCGGCATAGGCCTCTACGATGGCCGCCATTTTGGCATGGATGCTTATCTCATCGCCCCTGAGACCACGCGGATAACCACTGCCATCGAGCTTTTCGTGATGCCCCCAGGATATATTTCTCACGATCTCTGGCACCTCGCTGAGTCCGCCCAATATATCCATCGTATATTCCACGTGAGACTTGATGTTCTTATACTCGTCCGGATCGAGCTTGTCGGGCTTAAACAACAACGCCGTGGGGATCAGGACACTGCCAATATCGTGCATCAACCCCCCAAGTGTCATCTGCTGACACTCCTGTTTGCTGAATCCCTTCAAGTCACCAAACCAGTACATATATACCGCTACAAGCAGGGAATGTAAAAACATCGTGGTGTTGTAGCCATCCACCGCTCCAACAATCTCCCCCACACCATCACGCTTTATCGTAAAGTCCAGGACGTCAACGGCGCTCACTATGTCCTCATAGGGCACCGTGGTCTTTTGCTTTATTGCATCAACCGTTCTGTCGATGGTTGCCTTTATCAGACGCAAGGCGGTTTCCTGTTCCGGTTTGAGTTTTTTCCACTGTTGTTCGATTTCCGAGTTGTCCCAACTGACCATCTTGGCAAGCAGGGTGCCTATTTTAAGCGGTTTCAAGACATAGTCGTGTGCTCCAATCCGGAGGGCGTTGATGACGTCCTCCCTGGTTGCACGCGCCGTAACTACAAACGTAATGATGTGTTTGAGGTCCTTGTATGAGCGAATCTCCCTAAGTGCCTCAGCACCGCCCCTTGTGGGTAGATCGAGGTCTAATATCAATATATCAGGGATATGCAAAAGCGCCTTGTTTATGGCATTTTTGGTGTTTGACGCCGTATGTACCTCGTATCCCTGTTTTTCCAACTGAGAGACGAGTTGCACTTTTGTGACCTCATCGTTGTCTGCAATCAGCACTTTTTTGGGCATAGTCTTATTTTACAACCTTAATATATGTCGATTCACTTAAAGCCTTTAAGCAGGCCCTGTTCGAAGTCCTTTATGAGTGCGGGGTCGAGGTGCCCTGGCGGATTGTAGAGCATCTTCAGTGCATCATCGGATGCGTAGGTGTCCCTGTAGACGTTTTTAGTTGTCAGTGCGGCATAGCTCTCAACGACGGCCATCATTCTGGCGTAGATGCTTATGTTATCGCCTTTGAGGCCACGCGGATAACCGGTGCCGTCGATCTTTTCGTGGTGGCTCCAGCATATACTCCGCACTATATCCGGCACCCCGGTGATGGTATCCAGGACGTCCATTGTGTAGTTTACGTGTGTCTTGATATTTACATATTCCTCGGGGTCGAGTTTTCCGGGCTTAAACAGGAGGTCTATTGGGATTAACGCACTGCCAAAGTCGTGCAGCAAACCACCCAGTGCCATCTGCTTACACTCCTGCTCGTTAAACCCCCTTAGTCTGGCAAACCAATACATATAGACCGCAACAAGCAGGGAGTGCAGAAACAACGTGTTGTTGTAACCATTGACCGCTCCGACAACATCAGCTATGCCGTCTTCCTTTAGCGTATCACACAGTATTTCGATGGCATTTACGATGTCCTCATATGGCAGGGGGGTCTTCTGTCTGATTGAATCCACAGACCTTTCGATGGTGACCTTTAACAGGCGCAGTGCGTTTTCATGTTCGGGTTTAAGTTGTTTCCAGTGTTCTTCCATTTCCGTGTTTGCCCAACTGACCAGCTTGGCAAGCAGGGTGCCGATCTTGAGGGGCTTTAGGGTATAGTCGTTGGCGCCCATTCTGATGGCCTTGATGACGTCCTCTTTACCGGCACGTTTTGTGACTACAATGGCAAGGATATCCTTGAGGTCTTTGTATGAGCGTATCTCTCTGAGCATCTCTCCGCCGCCGCCCTTGCCGGGCAGGTCTATGTCCAGCAGCAGAATCTCCGGAGCATGTTGAACCGCCTTGCTGATAGCAGCACTACTGCTCGAGGCGCAGTAGACCTCATAGTCTAGCTTTTTCAGGTGAAGGCTGACTAGCTTTCTCGTTGCCTCGTCGTTGTCTACAATTAGGACTCTTTTTCCCATAGGTGTTATTATACAACAGTGTTGATTAAATGATCAAGGGGACGAATTTGTTCCAAGATTTACCGCAGGCAATATAGAGCGTTTCGATTGTGTGCAATACAAGAAAGAAAGGGGTGGCTCCGCCCCCCTTCAGAACCCCCCGCAAGGGGACCAGTCCCCTTGACCCCGTAAAAATGCCACATGTTTTGTATTTAATCCAATCTAAATTTGTTATAATGTTACGGATATGCTAATATAATTTAACCTTGAGTCTTAAACTTAAACAAACGGGTGACCAGACCTTCCATGGCAGTTACCTGCAAGACGATGTGGTCTTTCTCCTTAAGCCCATCGAGATGGCGGTTGTAGACCTCCAGACGAAGGAAGGGCTACTACGCTCTGGCGCCCGACACTATAGCGAAATGATATCACGGGAGTCGTTGCCGGGGCAGCGGTACCTCGATATTTTTTTCCAGGCGGTGCGCGACAACAGACAACGGATGGCCACAGAGATACTCGCCCTTGCCAGGTACACAAGTCGTAAGGACAGGTTTGTCATTGTTTCTCTTGCCAGGGCCGGCACCCCCCTTGGTGTCTTGCTGAAAAGAACGCTGCGGGAAATCTTTGACAGAGACGTTGCCCACTACGCCATCTCCATCATCAGGGACAGGGGGATAGACGAAAATGCCCTGCAACACATACTCTGCGCACATGCAGGGGCAGAGCTTGTCTTTGTTGATGGCTGGACGGGAAAGGGTGCCATATCAGGGGAACTCAGGCACGCAGTTGAGGGGTTTAACTTGCGACATGGCACCAACATCAATGCCGATCTGCATGTGTTGGCCGATCTTTCCGGCACGGCAGCGGTGGCCTGTTGCAGGGATGACTATCTGATTGCCTTTTCGCTGTTGAACTCCACGATATCCGGTCTGATAAGCCGCTCCATCCTAAACAGCGATTTCATAGGGGCCGGGGACTTTCATGGTTGCATGTTCTATGAGGAGTTCAGGGACGCAGACCTCTCACTGTGGTTTGTAGACGACATCATGGCAGCCATCAGAGAGACGCCATCAGCGGATATCGCTATGCCACTGTTGTCCGATAATGGCAGGGCAGAGGCGGCTACACGCAGCAGGGAGTTTATAAAAAAGCTCATGGACACCTATAACGTAGACGACATAAACCGCATAAAACCCGGAATCGGTGAGACCACTCGCGCACTGCTCCGGAGAATTCCCAGGCTGATCCTGGTGAGGTCTGTGGATATACCCGATATCTCACACATACTAATGCTGGCCGCTGAACGGGGCGTAGAGGTTGAGGCAGTTGCCGACATGCCCTGCAACGCAACGGCTGTTATCGCATAAACCGTACCTT
>NZ_JABXWD010000103.1 GCF_019173545.1 Candidatus Magnetobacterium casense
GGTACGGGATCGAGGTATTGGATAGCCTTATCAGGGTTGAACTCAAAAAAGATAGCGAGATAAATATCCTCGGCGAAGGCAGAAGGCATAGCAAACCAGTGTTAATCGTCGGAGAGGCAAAGCTCAGGCTCCAGGGATACTATACTGCCGGTACGCCGGACAACGCACAAATGATTGAGGTGTTTGAGCAACTGGAAAGGCACGTAGAGGCAGTGCGTCTCCAATGCAGCGGAGTCGAGGCAGATACGAAAGAGATCGTGCGCATACTGATAACCCACTTTGCCACGGCGGACTTCTTAACGGAGGCGTCAAAGAGGGGTGTCATCGTAATCCAGAGCTATGAGTGGCAGGCCGTGTAGTCGGTCGGTGGTACAAACAATCATCGAAAAGAAAGGATTCAAGGATTAACAGACAATGAAAAAGAAGGCTGTAGTAAAAGACGGTGGTAATGGTTACGTACGTACAAGCGAGTTCAATGAGTTCAAAGAGATGTTTCTGTTGATGATGCAAAAGCTGGAGAGTATGGCGACAGATATAACCTCGATGAAGGGTGATATAACCTCGATGAAGGGTGATATAATTTTGACAAGACGAGATATTGCGGGCCTGTCAAGGAGTGTCAGTTATGCCCTTGAAAATGAGGCCTACAGGGAATTACCCAGGTTTCTGAAGACCAGGTACGGGATCGAGATATTGGATAGCCTTATCAGGATTGAACTCAAAAAAGATAGCGAGATAAACATACTCGGCGAAGGCAAAAGGCATAGCAAACCAGTGTTAATCGTCGGAGAGACAAAGCTAAGGCTCCAGGGATACTATACTACCGGTACGCCGAACAACGCACAAATGGTTGAGGTGTTTGAGCAACTGGAAAGGCACGTAGAGGCAGTGCGTCTCCAATGCAGCGGAGTCGAGGCAGGTACGAAAGAGATCGTGCGCATACTGATAACCCACTTCGCAACGGCGGACTTCTTAACGGAGGCGTCAAAGAGGGGTGTCATAGTAATCCAGAGCTATGAGTGGCAGACCGTGTAAGTCATTAAAACTATGCAATTTATGTGGCCTCTTGAGTATGGCTGATGACATAATTTATAGTATTGCTATTTGTTAATAATAAATGCTACCATTTCCCATCAACGTAAGTGATAAGATTATTATAGGAACGCTAAAGGAGGTTATATGACAGCTAAAATCAACAGGTGTTTTGTTATTCTTTGGGTAATGGCTTTTGTCCTTTCTGTGACTATTGTGCAAGGCTCAACATTGGAGGCCTCTACGGGTAAAGCAGTGGATATGGCTAAGAGTAATGCAATGGTACTGGATAATTATGGTACACTACCGGTGCGATTTGAACAAAATGAAGGTCAGACACACAAGCAATATAGTTATGTCGCCAGAGGGCAGGGGTATACGATGTTCTTGAAAGCAGATGGCGTCGTTATGGCAGTGACCCCTTCAAAAGAGTATACAACTAACAATAAAATCAGCCACAAAAACACAAAACCGACAAAAAACTCTAAGATCAATGTAGTGCGCATAAATTTTGCCGGTGATGTCAAGGCACATGGACTAACTGCACTCGATGTCCTCGAAGGAAAATCCAATTACCTTATCGGGAATTCCGACGGAAAATGGCTACGTAACATAACCGCTTACCAACGTGTCAAATATAACGGCCTGTACCCAGGGATAGACCTTGTGCTATATGGAAACCAACGCCAAATAGAGTACGACTTTGTAGTACAACCAGGGGCAGACCTCCGAAAAATTGCACTAAAAATTGATGGCCCTACGAGTGTAAAGATAAATAAAGACGGCGATATCGTCTTTAACATGTACGGTGGCGACATGCTTATGCGTAAACCAAATATATACCAGGAACTCGATGGCAGAAAAAAAACTATAAACGGCACCTATGTCGTAAACAACAAAAACCCAAAAACAACCACCATAAGTTTCAAGGTGGATGACTACAACAAGACTCTCCCGCTGGTCATAGACCCCGTGCTCCAATACTCAACCTATCTCGGCGGTAGCAGCGGCGATCAAGCCCTCGCCATAGCCGTCGATACCCTCGGCAGTGCCTACGTAACCGGTAAAACCATCTCCCTCGACTTCCCTCTGGTGCATCAATACCACAACAGCTATAACGGCGACTATTATGACATTTTTGTCTCAAAATTCAGCAAAGACGGTTCATCCCTCATATACTCGACCTATGTGGGCGGCATCCGCGATGATGAGGCAAGGGACATAGCCGTGGATACCAACGGCAACGCATACATAGCCGGCTCCACCTACTCTCAGGACTTTCCAATTGTAAGTTCCTACCAAACATCCCTGCAAGGCCTGGTAGACGCATTTGTGGCAAAACTCAGCCCAGACGGAACTGCCCTGCTGTACTCCACATACCTTGGCGGAACCAGCAATGATGAAGCCAACGCAATAGCCGTAGATTCAGGCGGTAATGCCTATATAGCCGGCTATACCTACTCAACTGACTTTCCCATTAATAACGCATATCAGCCGGACCTGGCCGGAGGCAATGACGCATTCGTGACAAAACTCAGCGCCTCAGGCATATACATCCCATACTCTACGTACCTGGGAGGCACCGCAGAGGAAGAAGCCACAGGCATTGTCGTGGATGTAAACAGCAACGCATATATCACCGGCTTTACGTCATCGACGAATTTTCCTACCACGTCAGGCTCCTTTCAACCCGTCCATGGTGGGGGCACATATGATGCCTTTGCAACGAAACTCAGCCCAACCGGCTCCCCATATTTCTCCACCTACATCGGAGGAAATGACAGCGACCGTGCCGGCGCCATAGCAATTGATACAACCGCTAACGTCTACATAGCCGGCTCCACTGCATCAATCAACTTCCCAACCACGGCAACGGCTGCGCAAACTGCTCTCAAAGGTATGGCCGATGCCTTTGTAACAAAGATTGTCACAGCCGGTTCATCGCTGAGTTATTCGACCTACATCGGCGGCACTAATACCGACACCGCAAAGGCAATTGCCGTCGATAAGGATGACAATATCAACGTGGCAGGAGAGACGACTTCCACCGACTTTCCGACCCTCAACCCTTTCAAAAAGACTAACAGTGGCTTTTCCGACGCATTTGTGGCACGATTAAGATTCAGTGCCGCTGATGTCTCATACTCCCTGCACTTTTCGACCTACCTAGGTGGCAGCGCCGACGATAAAGCAACGGCCATCGCAGTAGACCAAAGAGGGGATGTTTACCTCTGCGGATATACTGCCTCGACAAACTTCCCTGTCATCCGTGCCATGCAATCGACTTTTAAGCCCACCGTTAAAGATACTGACATTGCGGTGGATGCCTTTGTTGCCAAGGTGCGCTTTAACTCTTACCGCAATGACTTCAATGCCGATGGCAACGGCGATATCCTCTGGCAAAATACCGCAAACGGACAACTCTACGTGTGGCTCATCAATGGCACGGATTTCTACAGCGGCGACAGCCCCTCTACGCTCAATGACCCCAACTGGCAATACAGAGGCAAGGGCGACTTCAATGCCGATGGCAACAGCGACGTCCTCTGGCAAAATACCGCAACCGGACAACTGGTAATCTGGTTCATGGACGGCCCCAAGATTCAAAGTATCGGTAACCTGGCTACAATGAGCGGTCAAAGCTGGCAGATCAAAGGCTTCGGTGATTTCAACAGCGATGGCAATACCGATATCATCTGGCAAAACTCCTCCACAGGTGAGGTCGGTATCTGGTTTATAGACGGCGCTACTGTTGCCGGCACAGTCTCACTGGGCGCGGTCAGCTCACAGTGGCAGTTCAAGGGTGTTGATGACTTCAGTGGTGATGACAAGACCGATGTCCTGTGGCAGAACTCAACCACCGGTCAACTGGTAATCTGGTTCATGGATGGTGCACAGATTTCCACAGTAGGCAGCCTCCCTGCGGTTGCCGGCTCATCCTGGCAGATCAGGACAACGGCTGACTTCAATGCCGACGGCAGAAGTGACCTACTCTGGCAAGATTCTACAAGCGGTCAGCTTTATGTGTGGCTGTTGGATGGTGCAACGATAACCGGTGGTGGCCCTACGGCAGTGATGACAGACCCAAACTGGCAACTAAAGGCCGTAAATGATTTCAACAATGACCACAAGGCCGACATACTCTGGTTCAATTCGTCAACTGGACAGGCCTACATATGGCTCATGGATGGTGCATATATCGCCTCAGGTGGTTCCCCTGGAGCCGTTGGTGCAAACAGCCCCTGGCAAATAAAATAGACAGCTAAGACGCAAATTCACACGATTGCTATGAAAACGACTGTCTATTCAGAAGCTGTTCGTTCAGCGCTGGAACTTATTGGTAACACGCCAATTGTCAGACTAAGGGGACCAGAATCCGCCGGAGATGCTGGCAGCAACGGGGCAGCCTCCGTCTACGCAAAGGTGGAATTCTTTAACCCCTGTAGCTCAATAAAAGACAGGATATGTAAGGCCATGCTCGAAACAGCCGAGGCAGAGATGCGTATAAAGCCTGGCGATACCGTGATAGAACCGACATCCGGCAATACCGGCATAGGGCTTGCCTTTGTGTGCGCCATCAAAGGCTATAAGCTCGTCCTGACAATGCCTGAGACCATGACCCTGGAACGTAGAACCATGCTAAAGGCATTCGGGGCAGAGCTGATCCTGACCCCGGGAAGTGATATGAACCTGGCCGTGGAAAAGGCAAATGAACTTGCCCAATTACATGGATACTTCCAGCCAAACCAATTCAAAAACCCCGCCAACCCAGAGATACATCGCAAGACAACAGCACGGGAGATAGTAAGCCAATTACTCGACAATCCGGCGTGCCCCGTGCCCACAATAGACGCCTTTGTTGCCGGCGTTGGCACCGGCGGTACCATCAGCGGTGTTGGCCAGGTGCTAAAGCGTATGACGGGGGCAAGGATCGTGGCCGTTGAACCACTTGACAGTGCGGTACTAAGTGGACATCCCGCAGGACATCATGAGATACAGGGTATTGGTGCCGGCTTTGTCCCCGATGTCTTTGACCGCAACCTGATCGATGAGATAATACAGGTATCCAACGAGGATGCCTTGCAGTACACCAGAAAACTTATAAGAAAAGAGGGAATCCTCTGCGGTATATCCTCCGGGGCCAACTACTTCGCCAGTTGTATGATAGCACGAAGGCTTGGAAACGACAAAACGGTACTTACCCTCCTGCCCGATACCGCTGAACGATACCTCAGCACAAGGCTGTTTGGTGACATATGAGTGGACTTAATAAGGCTGTTTATAACAACATACTTGCAACCATAGGCGATACCCCCCTGTTGCTGCTCAAGGGGGCAACCAGCGGTTTGCCTGATGGCGTCAGTATCTACGCAAAGCTGGAGATGTACAACCCCGGCCGTTCCGTCAAGGACAGGGCGGCTTACAGTATGATAAAGGATGCCGAAGACTCCGGCCTCCTGACTTACGATAAGACGATTATAGACTCAACCTCCGGTAATACCGGTATAGCATATGCCATGATAGGTGCCGTCTCCGGATACAACGTAAAGATCGTGATTCCAAAAAACGCATCACCGGAGCGAAAAAAAATCATATCCGCCTTCGGGGCTGAAATAGTATATTCAAGCCCGTTTGAAGGCTCAGACGGGGCCATCAGGTACGCCAAAAAACTCTACAACGACTCCCCCGAAAGCTACTACATGCCAGACCAGTACAACAATCCCTCTAACTGGAAGGCCCACTACCTGACTACCGGTCCGGAACTCATACAACAAACTAAAGGACGTATAACACACCTCATAGCCTCCGTGGGTACCGGTGGAACCATCACGGGCACAGGCAAGGCGCTCAAAGAGTTCAACCCCAACATCAAGGTTATAGCGATCCAGCCCGATGACGCCATGCACGGTATCGAGGGCCTCAAACACATGGCAAGCTCCATCGTACCGGGCATCTATGACCTCGGTTTCCCCGATGACACGGTCTTTGTCAACACCGACGATGCCTATGACTGGGTCAAGCGCCTTGTCAGATATGAGGGACTGGCCGTGGGACACTCCTCGGGTGCGGCGTTGGCTGGGGCCGTGACCTGTGCAAAAACCCTCAAAGAAGGCGTTATCGTTGCAATCTTCCCCGATGGCGGTGACAGATACCTCAGTCACGTGATCTGAATGAGACTAAACAAAGAAACACTCCAGTTTATCCATAACCACGCCATGCAGGCATATCCAGATGAATGTTGCGGAATCATCACCGGAACCTCAAACCACCAAACCCCACACGCATGCCAAAATATCCAGGACCTACTACACCACCAAGACCCAATACGATACCCCCGCACTGCCCGTACCGCATACACAATCGACCCAAAAGAGGCAGACCGGGTGATCTCACAGGCTCTCCAAAATGGCCAGAATGTGCTGGCCTTCTACCACTCACACCCAGACCATGACGCCTATTTCTCAGAGGAGGACGTGGAGGCACAAACGGTCTTTGGTGAACCTCAATGGCCTCAGGCCCTGCAAGTTGTGGTCTCCGTAAGACTGGCAATGGTAAATGCCACCAAAGCCTACAGATGGGATGATGTTGACAGGGACTTCAAAGAAGCAGATATTTTGTGAATAATGCTTGATGCTTTAAGGAAATATTCTATAGTTCTCAGCAAACCAATCTTTCATATACTGATAGTTGTCTGTGTGGGCATCCTCTCATATGCTAACAGTTTCCACGTCCCGTTCTTCTTTGATGATTATGCTATCGAATCAATAGTCGAAGGATTTGATCCGTGGATGGTTTTCGAGGGAAGATATGTGACCAACCTCTCATTCTTTGTAAACTATAAGTTACATGGGTATAATGTCTTTGGATATCATGCTGTCAACATAGTAATTCATTTGATCAATGCAGTCTTTACATACCGGTTTATCCTTCTCCTGTTCAGAGCGCAGAGTCAACTGTATAAAAATTCTGCCGTGACGGATGCTCGCCATAGTGAAATAATAGCCTTCGCTACGGCCATCGTCTTTGTAAGTCACCCCTTACAGTTACAAGCAGTGACGCTCGTTATTCAACGATATGCCTCGCTTGCTACACTGTTTTATCTGCTTACGCTTATTGTGTATCTGAAATGGCGAATGCTAACCGTTGATAATTCTCTGAACGTAAACTTTAAATACGTTGCCCTTTATGTGCTAGCTCTTATAATAGCGTTCATTGCATCAATAACAAAACAGACAGCGGTAACATTACCCATAATGATTACAATAGTCGAATTCATGTTTTTCTCAGGAAAACATTTAAAACGCCTCTTACAGTGCATCCCTTTCTATGCTGTTATACTGGTTGTTTCATATTTAGCTTTTGCGGTTTTCGCAAATTCAAAATTCGATGAAATAGATGATATGATGCTTAAAAGGTTGGATAGCGGACTTATCGTCCTGGACCGATGGCAAAACCTTTTCACACAATTCAGGGTCATAATTACCTATATAAGAATGCTGTTTATTCCAGTAAATCTGACACTGATCTATGACTACCCTGTGTCGTTTTCATTTTGGCAATCTCGTGTCTACATATCTCTTATTGTCCTTTCTGCGATCTTCTCCTTTGCTATATACTTGTATCATCTGGCCCAAAAAAAGCATGACATCAAGCATGCCGATTTCCTGTTTATCTCCTTTGGAATACTATGGTTTTTTATAAGCATAGCGCCACAGTCAAGTATCATTCCACTTTCCAACTGGCAACTCATGGAATACAGGGTGTATTTGCCGTCAGTTGGGTTTTTCACTGCTGTAATCACGGCATTATTTATGATTGCACAAGCCGTGAATCCCAAAAAACTAACCGCATATTTCACACTGCCAATACTCACGATATCCCTTGTTTTTGCCGTTGCTACATACAAGAGAAACAGTCTGTATCAGTCTGAAGTTACGCTCTATGAGGACAACGTCAAAAAAGTCCCTACAAGCATCTTTGCCCATATCAACCTTGCCTCTGCATACATAGCTGCAGGTGAGATTGACAAGGCAATCTCCGCTCTCCAGAAGGCAAAGAGCCTCAACCCTCTCTTTGGGCTTACTCACTACACAATGACACAAACACTTCTGGCGTCCGTCTATACACAAAAGGGAAACTATGCAGAAGCAGCAAGGGAACTCAAAGAAACCCTGCACTACGAACCAGGCAACGCCGACCTCCATAACCGCCTTGGTCTGGTGTATGTTAAGCAAGAGTTGTTCAATGAGGCCACAGAGGAATTTAAAAGGGCCATTGAGATCAATAACAATCTTGTTGACCCACGCTACTATCTCGGGGCGATCTACGCCAACCAGGGGCGCTTCGATGATGCCCTCAGACAATGGCGCCATGTGGTCAGACTCAAACCAGACCAGGGCAATATATATATAAAAATAGGTGATATCTATATGCTACAAGATAAGCCGGAAGAAGCCCTGAAGGAGTATAACACGGCGTTAAACTTTGAAAAAAACAATGCCGCCATCTATTTAAAAATCTGTGACGTCTACAAGAGGCTTGGCCGTGAAGCCGACTCTGCCAGAGTCTGTCAAACTGCCCTACAGGCTGATACCAAAGATGTAAAGGATGCTGCCCTGTATCTCAAACTTGGCCTGATGCACGAAAACCAGGGCAACCTCGATGAGGCTGCCAGACAATATTCCATGGCAATAAAACTCGACCCAAAATCCGCAGAGGCACACAATAACCTTGGCGTTGTCCTCGGTAAACAAGGTAAAATAGATGACGCTTTTAACGAAATAAGCAAGGCTATAAATATACGCCCTGATTACGCCGATGCACACAATAACCTTGGCCTGTGTCTGCGCTTACAGGGTAAAACGGACAAAGCCAAAGAAGAGTTCACGGCAGCTCTCAAAATAGACCCTAACCACAGGGGTGCCAAGGGTAATCTTGAGTCCCTGAAGTAGCTTGACCTTATGATACAGGACATTGTATACTAAATATAACAATAAAAAAATCAAACTAAAGGAGGATTTTTACAAGTGAATAACAAGGGGCTAGCTATTAGCAGAATGACCCAATACATAGTGATATGGGTTGTGTGTATGATCTTTATGGCTTTAACGCAGATGCCTGCACAGGCTGCGGATAACCCGCCGACAGTAGGACAGCCTAAAAAGGTCAATATTGTAATTGACAAGGCCGTCAGAATTGGTATGGGTAGAAATATTGTCGTTGAATTCACTGACCCGGATTGTCCATATTGCAGGAAACTGGCTGACTATATGAACAAGAGAAAGGATGTCACCAGATACGTCTTCCTGTTTCCACTAACCCAGATACACCCTCAGGCGCAAGAGAAGTCCGTATTTATACTATGTTCAAAAAACAACGCAAAGGCCCTTGAGGATGTCATGAGCGGAAAGTACGACAAAGAGAAGATTCCCCCTTGCAAAAACCCTCAGGAAGCCACACAACTGCTTGAAGAACACAAACAAATGGCTACATCCGTTGGTGTAACATCAACACCGACCTTGATTGTCAATGGCCAACGCGTCAATGGGGCTGACTTCGCACTAATAGAGAAGATTATTGGCCCAAATCCATATCAATAATCTATGCCGGCATGGCAGTGTGTAGTGTATGATATTTGTTTATGAATATTACCGGTGAGCATTATGGTGGCAACGTTAGCTCCCTTGGCGGGAAGACTGGTAAGGGGACAGGGCGCCTGTGGCATGACAAGTGTCGGCAATACCTGAGCCTATGGCGATGATTAAAACTACCCTTATGCCGCACATTATCCTGGGCACTATCCTGGGCATTACCCTGATGGCAGTCAACTCAATGGCCATGGATGCACGGTGGAAGTTCATCGGCGTGGCAGAAGAGGTCAAATTTTACTATGACTCGCTAACGGTTGCCCGTACAGACAAAGACACTGTCAGGTTCTGGACTACACAGGTATTTCCGGAGGGCAATAAGGTGGCAGAGTCCAGATATCTTAACGAAATAAACTGCACCAGGAGGACTATAAAATTCATTCAGGCCCATATTAA
>NZ_JABXWD010000104.1 GCF_019173545.1 Candidatus Magnetobacterium casense
CACTCCATTCAAACGTGGTCACGTTGCTCACGCATAGCAACAATGCCATATTACACAGGTATAAAAGTGGCTTAAATCCTTGCAACCACGGTTGATTGTGGTACTACCCAATATCATCTGATATCTTGTTATCATACATATTGTCAGGGTCAAGGTCAAGGTCAAGGGCACGGGCACGGGCAAGGGTAAGGGCAAGGTCAAGGTCAAGGGCACGGACACGGGCAAGGATATCTGTAATATCTGTACCGGAAGATACGATCGATGGTGAGCTTAAGCTCCGATGGAAAGATTCGTTTAATCCCTCCTTCATTTCCCTGGTCAATCCAAAAAGTTCCTCATTGCCTTTTTCTCCACACCATGTGGCAATCTTATCAGACTCTGTTACATAATATTTAGCCTCCTGATGCGTTGGCAGACGATAAAGCACCGTTCCGCCTTGTTTATCAGTAAGCCATCTACAGAACATCAAGGCATCAGCCAACCTGATACCTGTAATTGGTTCATTGGCGTTGCCTGCCGGAAATATGTAACTATACCAATGGTCAGGTTGTAGATACGTCCACTTTTTTTGCATATCATCAATAAACAACTGATATTGAGCGTGCGTTACATAGTCTTTGCTTATTTGCCGCTTGTCATCTATGGTGGTGAATAATTTAAGCTGCCTGTTCATAATAACTTCCAGGGCAATCCTTCGCAGGTCTTCATCAGGAGATTCAACATTGTGCGCAAAAAATACTTCAACGGCCTCACGAACTTCAACACTAATCATTTGAGCCTCTTCAAGACATTCAAGCGCCAGTGTCAATGACGGTACCGTATTTACCTCAAGACAGGCCTTGACGATATCCGTGGCATTCCCACGCGCCGCGTACAACCTCAGTGTCTCATGCCACCAACTGTCACTGACAAGATTGTGCCAATCACGGGTACTGTCGGCCTTGTTCAACCAGCATGAAACGGTTAAAAACTCCTGAAACGTAAGGTGGGCAAAGCCAAGTATACCCTCTTCCCGTTCGACCAAAAGTCCGCTTGACTCTTGCAAGTCTACAAAAAAGGCATTTTCCTTACCCGCCTTAACACCGATGAGGCGCAAGGCATCCACAGTGAGCGTTATAGCCTCTTTTTCCGATATCTCGCGTATCCTATTCTCCATCATCCTGCAGGCAAGCGGTTCCAGGATACTTCTATTTTGGATGGCGCTAAATTTGTCATCGAGTCCTTTTCCCTGACGCCAGCGCTCCAGCATTACCTCGCATATTTCGCCATAAAGTGCGGCACGACTACCGGGCAGGGCACCTTTATACCGATGAACCATTGAGATCATCGTCAGCAACAGGGGATTTGCCGTGAGGGCGTTGAACGCCGGGACTGTGTGCAGGCGTTCAAGGAGGTCTTCCGCTCCACGCTTGGCCGTCTCCCGAACTTTATAGTTGTCTGAGTTACCAGCACGCCTTATTTCGTTTGCAAGGTACCAGTTGCTGACAAAGCGCTTTACCTGTTCGGCATTAAAATTCAGCACCTCAAGGACATAAGCCCCCCGAAGCGGGGCAGACTTATAACCAGATGGTCGCGACGTTAGGAGAAACAAGCTATCCTTATACAGCTTTATTTGCCTGTCAACCCAAGCGGAGACCGTTTTTCTGTCCTCCTGGTCTCCAACCTCATCCAGGCCGTCAAGGAGAACGATACAGTCACCCGCCTTCAGTTTGTCCTCAAACCATGTATCGGGCGGTTTGAGACAGGGAAACAACTTCTCATTGCTGAAATAAACCTTTGCAAGGTCTCCAAGATTAAGGGGCTTTGATTTCGGTTTTGAGTCCTTTACGATGTCTTTTACAACCTGCCTTACGGGGATAAGGATTGGCACATACGGGCGTATGTTGTACTGCTCGTGACGATTGTACGCAAGTATAACCGCTATGTCCTGAAGCAGGGTGGTCTTGCCACAACCCGGCGGACCAATCAGGGCATAGCCTTCAACTCTCTGATTTTCCTTACGCCATTTATCGCTTAGACGTATAAAGTCCCATATGTGCCTTGCATCGGCAAACTCTCTGGTCGCTATAGGGTTTGTCTGAGACTTGTTAGGATTGCTGTTGAGGTCGATTCGTAGTTCGACAAAGACCTGATCGAGATCGAGCGCAAAGGAATCGATCAGCCCAAGTCCCTTCGTGTTGAAAGTGTTGTGGTCAATGATGATCCTCTCACGGTATCTTTTTTCAAACTCTTGGGAAGGGCTTACGGTGGGAGATATCTTCTCTGCTACAGCCTCGTCAATCCTTTGTACAGTGTCGTCCACTGTTTTGCTGATTGCAGCGACAGTGCGGCTTTTCTTAAGAGACTTGATCCTTTTCCATACAATCTTGGATATCCAACCAAGTACGATTAACACTGCGGCATAGTCAATACCCGTTGCCTCAGATATCGCCTTAGATATGCTATCCACACTCATATTTGAATGGGGTAAGACAAGGCATCAAGTCACGCCTTATTATATTCCTTTAGTTTTTTACAGAAAGTATCGAGTTTGTGGATCAAGACGGTTTCGTCTTTCTTGAGGAGTCTTGCATACCTGATGGCCTCCATGCGCCTTTGTTTGATTTCGTTACTGTCCGGATGCTCTTTTAACAGTTTATTATAGGCCATCACGGCAACAAGAAAACGCTCCGACTCTATGTATTGATCGATGTCATGCAGTTGCTGTTGCAGAGGGGTCATCGGTATTTCTTGTTCAGCCTGCTTTAGTAGTTCAATGCCTGCCTGGGCATCGAGGTCCTCCGTGTCGGGGTCCTGCTCAATGTCTGTGGTGGTATCGTCACTGTCTGAGGCGGTTATCAGGTCGGTTGTGACCTCTTCGTCCTGCGGCTGTGCCTTGAGGTCACGGATTGACTCTTGTGCCTGCTCGTCGTTGGGATTTAATATCAGTATCTTTTCAAGAGATGCCAGGGCACCTGTGGTATTTCCGGTTGCCATATATAATTGTGCGAGTTTCTTGTGCGCCAGCAGGTTATCGGGAATGGCCGCGACCACCGTTTCAAACTCTTCGATGGCACTTGCCACATACCCTTCTTCCATATATATCTTGCCAAGGGCAACACGGGCACTCATATAGCTAGGATGCTTGCTGATACAGTACTTCAGCACCTTAACGGCATCTTCCGTCATATTAATTTTCTTGTATTCCTCGGCAAGGGGGATATACAGTTTTGAATCGGCCTTTTGAAAGACCTGTTCCTTTAGTTTTTCCAATTTTTTAGGACTCATACAGTACCGGCCTCCCTATTTTTTCCAGGACTTTATTAAAGATAACGTGCGAAACGTCCTCCTTGGACATCTTCGCTACCGGATGCTCACCCTGTGGTGTTATGATCGTCACAATGTTGGTGTCCGTATCAAAGCCTGCCCCCTCGACGGTGATGTCGTTAAAGACGATCATGTCAATGGCCTTTGCGCGGAGTTTTTCCCTGGCCCTGTCGGTACGGCTGCCCGTTTCGGCGGCAAAACCAACGATGAAGGGTTTGTCCTGTTGCGAAGCGACACGCCTCAGTATATCGTTTGTCTTTACGAGTTCTATCGACATTCCGTCGGAGCGTTCGAGCTTGGTTGTGGCCACCGCCGCGGGGCGGAAATCACTAACTGCCGCAGCCATGACAAGGACATCCGCATCCCTGATGGCATCGATCACAGCGACCTCCATCTCCTGTGCCGTTTCAACCGGGACAAGCCTCCAGTCCCTGTTGTGGGGCAGGTTGGTTGGGGCGCTGATCAGGGTAACGTCCGCCCCACGCAAAGACGCAGTCGTAGCAAGGGCAAAACCCATCTTGCCCGATGACTTGTTTGTGATAAATCGCACGGGGTCGATCGGTTGCCTCGTCGCCCCAGCCGTGACCACGACCCGCAGACCTTTGAGGTCCTGGGCAGTCAGCGCCCTCCGCAGGGCATGCACGATGGCGGGTATGGAGGCCATCCTGCCGGCCCCTTGCTCGCCACATGCGAGTTCTCCGGCATCGGGGGCGATTTCGATTACACCCTTGTCTTTAAGGTACCGGAGCTTGTCGGTAAATATGGGGTTTTCATACATTCGCCAGTTCATGGCCGGAGCTACCAGGATAGCCCCCCTGAAGGTCATAAGCAGTGTCGTAAGCAGGTTGTCGGCTATACCGGCGGCAAACTTGGAGATGGTATTGAGGGTGGCAGGGGCTACGAGCAGTGCATCGGCCTCTTTTGCCATGTCAACGTGAGCAAGCGGGGCATCAAAGGTGTCCGTGAGCACGCCCCGCCCCGATAGTATCTCCAGCGTCAATGGAGCGACAAACTGCCTCGATGCGGCAGTCATCACCACACTGACCCCCATGCCCTCTGTACGCAAGGTGCGTACCAGCTCAGGGGTCTTACAGGCCGCAATGCTCCCCGTCACTGCCAGGATTATGTCTCTGCTACGTGCCATATAGATAGCCGAAGGCCCCCCTTAGTCATCCGCATCCGCATCCGAGTCGTTATCGTCGGGCGGTTCCATGTCACCAAAGATGCTCTCCAGCGAACGCTTGCCGGTTTCCTCTTTTTCGTCCAGGTAGAATTTGAGGTCCTTCTCCAGTTCGGAGAGGTCTTCCTGTTCGGATTCCCGGCGTTTCTCTTCGAGGAATCTCTTGTAGTCGAGCTTTCTGGTTTCCTCGTTGGCCTGTCTTGCCTCATCACCGGTGATAAAGTCCAGGGCATAGGCAACGGCTTCTTCCAGGGCTATTGTGGTTATCTTTCTGGCCTTTGTTGGCACCTTTGGTTTACCCCGGTTGGCGAGTTCCTTGGCCCGCTGCGTAATGATGTTGACAAGCCTGAATCGCCCGTCTATCTTATCGGGGTCCAACTCTATCGGTAAAGATATTATGTCCACTGATAAAAAATCCCTCCTTTATGGAATTAACTTCCCTTGTTGTTAAATATGAAACGTCTCCTTTACCCAGTTCCTGTCTATGCAGTTAGCCCGTACGCGGTTGGCCATGATAACAGAGGATAACTCCTTAAATGCTTGGTCAAGGTTGTCGTTGACGATGATATAGTCATAGAGCATCCCCTCGCGTATTTCATCGTTAGCCTTTTCCATGCGTCTGCGGATGATCTCATCGGTTTCAGTGTTTCTCTTTTTAAGGCGCTGATACAGCGCATCCATGGACGGCGGGATGATAAAGATTGACGTTGACTTGATGTGCTTGTTCCTTATCTGTCTTGCACCCTGGGTATCAATGTCAAGCAGGACGTCGTTACCCTCCGACAACACCTCCTGTATGGTTGCCAGTGCGGTTCCATAGAGATTTCCATGCACCTCTGCATACTCTATAAACGCATTGTTTTTGAGCATATCCCTGAATGTTTCAACGGAGACAAAGATGTAGTCAACCTTATCTACCTCACCCGGTCTGGGCGAACGCGTGGTGTAGGAAACGGACTCACGGATGTGTGAGAGTCCCTTTAGCAGTCTGCGACTCAGGGTGGTCTTCCCCGTACCCGATGGCGCCGAAATGATGTAGAGTTGACCTCTGTTTAGTCGCATTACTTGTCGTTATCGGCTTCCGGGGAGCCTTGTGACATCAGTCTTTGCGTGAGGGTTTCCGTCTGCAGGGAACTGAGCACGACGTGGTCGCTATCCGTGACAATTATCGACCTGGTACGCCGACCTTCGGTGGCATCGATGAGTTTACCTACCTTCTTGGCCTCTTCCCTCAGACGCTTCATCGGCGCCGAGGCCGAGGTCAGTATGGTTACCACACGATTTACTGCTATGACGTTACCAAACCCTATGTTTACCAATATAGGGCCGTTACTACCTTTTTTCATGTATGTTTTTCTCCTTTTCCGTCTATAAAGACTTTATTGATTGCGCTCGCTCTATTGAACATTCTGCACCTGTTCCCGGAGTTGCTCCGTTTGCAGTTTCAGTTCTGTGGCCAGGGTCTTGAGTTCAAAGTCATCGACCTTGGCCGTTATCGTATTTGCCTCTCTGTAGAGTTCCTGTAAAATAAAGTCGAGCTTCTTACCTATTTTATCATTTATTGAGATATTTTTTCTAAACTGTTTGATATGGCTTCGCACCCTTTCGATTTCTTCTGATATGTCTATTTTTTCGGCGTAGACAGCGGCCTCCTGCAATACCCTGGAGTCATCAATGTTGAGGTCACCGAGCAGTTGCCGCATCTTTTGTTTTGTCTTGTCAAACAGCCTTGTTGTGGCATCGGTGCTCAGTGCCGATATTTTAGCGATGAGTTCCTCCATGTAGTCAACGTGGGGCAGTATCTCCTGCAGGAGCAGTTGTCCCTCCTGCATTCTCATCTGCATGAGCATCGTTATTGCTTCCGTGAAGGCCGTCATCAGGGCAGTTTCCTCTACCTCTTTGGCGTCGTTGACGAGCGAGTCTTTAAATGCAAAGACGGTAGCGATGTCTATCTCACCTCCGAGGCCAAAATCGCTTTTGAGTTGTCTTAAGACGGCTACCGCATTTTTAATAAAGTCATTGTTTATGGTGAGAGTATTTTCGGTCATGATAGTTACAAAGACGTCTATGCGCCCTCTGGAGAAGTTTTTTTGCAGTAACCTCCGCATTGGCATTTCATATTTAAGCAGTGAGGGGGGCGCCTTTATGGTTATATCCAGGAATCTGTGATTGAGCGAGCGCATTTCGACCTTTATGTTGCCGTTGTGGCTTTTTTCGTTTCGATTTGTTTCCGGTGGTGCTTCACTGTGGCTTACGCCATAACCGGTCATGCTCTGTATCATTGTATCAGGCGTAGGTAATCTTCAATCCTTGCGATGCCGACAACGCCCTGTTGGCCATCGGAG
Organism: Candidatus Magnetobacterium casense; assembly: GCF_019173545.1. Classification (GTDB taxonomy): domain Bacteria; phylum Nitrospirota; class Thermodesulfovibrionia; order Thermodesulfovibrionales; family Magnetobacteriaceae; genus Magnetobacterium; species Magnetobacterium cryptolimnobacter. Next base: position 6,832 of record NZ_JABXWD010000104.1, read on the forward strand.
AGCCGCCTCCACAGCGCCTCACCCTTTTCGATTTCCCCGTCTCCGATGATTATCACAAAGGTAACATTAAGTTTGTCTGCCACTTTGAGATGTTTCTTTAAGGACATGTTGCCTTCACCACAGAGGGCGCTAATACCTTTTATCCGGAGGATATCACACAGGGGCAACGATATCAGTTCGGCATCCTTACCCAGGGGTGCGAAGTAAAACTGTTGCGGAAGGCGACAGGTGGCACCGGGGTTATCTATGAGTTCGGCCATGCGCTCCATGCCCAGGGCAAAACCTATGGCTGCCGTGCCATGTGGGCCGCCAAACTCCTGCACAAGGTTGTCGTACCTGCCCCCTGCTATAACGGCCTTTTGTGCACCCAGGCGTTGGGTGGTTATCTCAAAGGTTGTCCTGGTGTAGTAGTCCAGTCCTCTGACTATCATGGGGTTTTCCACGAAGGAGATACCCAGGGCGTAGAGCAGGTCCTTTAGCCTCTGGTGGTGCTGCCGGCAGTTGTCGCAGATGTAGTCGAGGATGCTTGGTGGGGAGCCCCTGAGGGCAATACACTCCTCATTTTTACAGTCAAGCAGTCTCAGGGGATTGTTCTTAAGGCGTACCTTGCAATCGGTACACAGATGCTCCTCCTTTGCCGAAAAGAATGCCACAACTTCATCCCTGAACCGCGGACGACACTCCGCACAACCGATAGAGTTTATCTCAAGCGTGGTATCGTTTATCCTGAGTCTTTTGAGCAGGACGTTGAGCATCGACAGCATTTCGGCATCCACCTTGGGACTTGCACTGCCAAAGACCTCCGCACCGAGCTGGTAGAACTGTCTGAAACGCCCCTTCTGTGGTCTTTCGTACCTGAACATCGCCCCGGCATAGTAAAACCTCTGGGGTGCGGGTAGGGTGTGAAGATTGTTCTGTACGTAGCATCTCACCACGGAGGCGGTACCCTCAGGGCGCATACTGATACTTCGACCACCACGGTCGTTAAACGTATACATCTCCTTATCCACGATATCGGTGCTCTGACCGATGCTTCGTGTAAAGACCTCCGTGTACTCTATAACGGGAATCCGGAGTTCGCTGAACCCATACAGGGTAAAGACCTCCCGGGCCGTATCCTCTATGGTTTGCCACCGGTAGACCTCCGGTGGATATATGTCTGCAACCCCCTTGAGGGTGTTATATTTGCTCAATTTCCTTTCTCGACCCCTCCTGTCTTGAACCTTCTTGTGTCCTCTCTCCCCAGAAGTCTGATTCGCCCTCTCGTTCCTTGTCAAACTCTATCTCTCTGAGCAGTTTGTCTACGAGTCGCTTGATCTCCTCCTTGAAATGTCGTCTGATACCCCGGAGGTCAACGATGTCCTCGTGTATTTTTACGACTTTTTCTTGCGCCCTTTTTATTATCTCATCGGATTTGAGTTCGGCCTCTCTGGTAATCAGTTCGGCCTCTTTTCTTGCATTGGCCTTGTAGGCTTCTATCATCTGTTGTGCCGTTATGAGGGTTTCCCTGAGGGTGGTTTCCATGTTCTTGTGTTCCCTCAACTGTCCCTCTATGATGTGCAACTGTTCCTTTAACGACGTGTTTTCCCTGAGTAACTCCTCCATCTCTTCCCGTAGTACCTCTAAAAACGCGTACACTTCCTCAATATCAAATCCCCTGAACTTCACCGGAAACTGCTTTTGCTGGATATCCAGCGGTGTTATCCTCATTCATGGCCTCCTTTTCAAGCCTTGTTCAATGCCCTATTAAAAACAACATTATTTACATGAAATGATATCACAGATGTATCCAAAAAGTCATCACAATTAAAAAAATTTCAAAAAAAAGATAATCACACATCAGGGTTTTTGTATTTATACCCATCTTTACCAGTTGGGATTGTCTAAAAACTGTAACTCAATGATAAATAAGGATAATATTGTTTTTGTACCAGATAGTTACGTCTAAGAATATGGGATAAATAATTATATTCCCTTGACATATCGTAATAATATTGTTTATATTTAAGTCTAACATGGATATAAGCAGAAGAGCATAAAAGGGCTTCTTGAACATAAATCCTGATAATCCCAATTGTCGGACAGCTCCTTACAGTCGCCGGGCCGTTAAGTTAAATTTACTCCCTACGGTCGTAGGCGTGGTTCAGGCATCTTTAATTGCAGAGATTGGAATATGACATTGTAAAAATTAAAAGAATGGAGAATATTTATGATTACAAAACCTTGGTCAAAAGAGAGTTTATTGCGATACATAAACCCTGCTGATAAACAACAGAAGTCGGAAAGATTCGTTGGTGCCGTGTGCCTGATTCTGGTTGAGGCTCTAGTCGTTTTGCTTTACTTTACCGGTACAGCCTCTGCAGGATTTAAATACACAACTGCATGGTCAACTTATAACCCAAGCAACGGTGCTGGTACTGCTTTTGACGGGCCTACTTTCATTGGATATCTAAAATCCAATTCAAATCTCCTGATAGTCAACAGCCATGCCGGGGTTGATGACGGTGGCAATGTGATTGTGCAACAGACTGACGGGACTTATGTGGCGACGCCTGTAAATACTATAAATAAAGGTCCTATTGGCACTGCCACAAACCCCAATAACGGCAACGTTTATGTAAGCACTTACTACGATTCCAAGATATACAAATACACTGAAGCCTTAGGAACTTTGACGTATGACTCTACAATTACCGAATGTACTTTAAACGGTGTAGTCGGGCCATATACATTTGGCAAAATGTTCTATACCAGACAAAAACAGGTTTGCAAATTAAAGTCAAGTGTCTATGCCAGTTAAACGACTATTCTTCTTGTAAACTCCATTTAGTTTGGTATATATTGACGTAGATTCTAACGGAGACATTTATGTTACTGACTATGATAATAAACGAATAGTCAAAATGAACTCAGCAGGACAATGCTTACTCGTTGTGTCAGGATATGGAACCGGCAGCGCTACTGCATTTCTAAATTTAACCGGAGTTGCTGTCGATTCAAACGGTAATATATGGGCAGCCGATTATGGCAAAAAACTATTTCATCATATAACAACGGTACCTCCAACGTAAATCTTTCATCCCCGTCGTGTGTTAATATAGATCGGACTACCGACTATGGACTTGGGCATAAATAACTTACTCATTTCAACTTTATTCGGAGCGGTAAATAAAATAGTTCCATTCTCCATGGAATTCCGCTCGTTTAAGATTTATTGCTTCCA
>NZ_JABXWD010000105.1 GCF_019173545.1 Candidatus Magnetobacterium casense
ACATATTAGTCGCCAAAGAGGGTGATCATAAGATCATGATGGAGTGGGTTAGAGAGCAGAGGGGGTTAAAAGAGGTTTCACGACTTGAAGTAAAGGATTTTACAGGCCGACTCCATATTTATGAGTGGATATAGCAAATTTCGATTGGATTAAATACAGAATATGCGGCATTTTTACGGGGTCAAGGGGACTGGTCCCTTGCGGGGGGGCTAAAGGGGGCCAGGAGCGTCCTGGAGCGACAAGAAGCGGAGCCGCCCCTTTCTTTCTTCTATTCGAGCAATTTTGATACTCGAAAAAACTCGAATCCGATCAGTATATGAGCTTTTGCTGATCGCACACCAGATAGTCACACCCTCGCCAATTTTGTCCCAAAAAAAATATCGCTCACACCTTCACTGAGAATTGCTGTTTACCGTCAGGGCTGATTTGCTCTCCCGTCAAAAGCAGCTTTCATAAAGGAAATGGGCATTATAGAAAAACAGCCTACAATCTTAATCTTCAGGTAGAACCAATTTACCCTGGTTTACCGTGGCTTGACATTGCCGACCTCTTTGCTATATACTTATAGTAATGTTCTATTGGCACAGTAGCCCCTGGCGGCACCATGAGTATACTCGTTTAGCCTACAAGAGAAAGGGAGCAAAGGCAGACACTTAGGAGGTGTAGATATGAGCGATTTGATAGAAGAAGTACAGCGACAGACCAACCTATCCCTGGGTAACCAGATGGAGATGCTGACCTTTCATCTGAGCGACAGGCAGTTGTATGCGATTAATGTGTTTAAGATCGTTGAGGTCTTTGAGTGTCCAAAGAAGATAACCAAGATGCCTAATTCGCACTATGCCGTTAAGGGATCTATTAACTTCAGGGGGAAATCCATTATTGTGATAGACCTCTCGGAGGTGCTGGGCCTTGAACCCGTTGACTATAAAAACACCATCAGCTACGTAATTGTGTGTGAGTACAGTACCACAACGCAAGGCTTTCTGGTAAGTGAGCCCGATACGCTAATCAACAAGAGCTGGGAGGACATTAAAGCACCCTCCGGGATCATGGCTAACTCCACATACCTCACGGCACTGGCGTTTTTGGCGGACAATACAACTGTCCAGATACTCGACATAGAGAAAATCCTGACAGAGATAATCGGAGCCGATGAACAGATTTCGGAAGAAGTGACAAAGCAAAAAATGGACATCGACTTTAAGCAATTCCACATAATGATTGTAGAGGATTCAAAAACGGCACGAGCTATGATGCAATCCGTCCTGGAACAGTTGGGCGTCACCTACACATTTATGGAAAACGCCGTCAATGCACTTACCATGCTTGAAGAGCTTGCCGTTGAACACACACCGCTATCGGAAAAATTCTTCATGATCATCTCTGATATAGAGATGCCAGGCATGGATGGCTTTACGTTTACCAAGAGGATAAAGGAAAACCCCAAACTCTCTGACCTCTACGTCGTACTGCACAGCTCCCTGAGTGACTCCTCCACTGTGCTGAAGACCAAAAAGTATGGCGCCGATGACTTCATATCAAAGTTCAACCCCGACTCAATTGCAAAGACAATATTAAATCGCATCTCGGGTACTGCATAAGAAAATAACGTCCCCCGGGGGGCGGACGTTGCCCTTTGCGCTGTCTTTCTTCATCTTGTAAGTGAGCAGTTTAGCACGAAACTTACCGCAGCGTTGTCGGGATTGGCGGCTTTGGTGTATTGAAAGTACGTCTTGAGGACGCGCTTTACGTAGCTTCTGGTTTCGTCGTAGGGGATGTCTTCGACGAACTCGTCTATGGTCTTGTACTTGCCGTCTTTGAGCCACTTCTCAACCGCCGCCTCCCCTGCGTTGTAGGAAGCAAGCGCTATTGGCACACAACCGGATTCCCCCACCAGTTGAGCAAGATAGTAGCTGCCAATGAGGATGTTCTTCCTCACGTTAAAGATGTCGCGTTTGTCGGCAATCCGCTCACCGACTTCTTTACCGCTCCAGGACGCTCCTGGCCTGGCGCTGTACTTGGCCGCCGTGGAGGGCATCAACTGCATCAGCCCTATGGCCCCCGCCGGAGAAAAGGCATCGTCCTGAAAACGACTCTCCTCACGCATCAGCGACAGTATCAGCAGCGGATTTATCGAGTTGCGCTGCGACGCCTCATCCACGATGTCCCTGTAGGCATAGGGATAGAGGAGCCTATGCACCTTCCGACTGTAGGGAAGTTTGCCCGCCAACAGTACGGAGTGACGATACATGCGTGCCTCGTTTAACATCATGCCGGCCTCAAGCATCATATCGTTGTCGTAACTGGTGGCATTTCGTATAATGTGAAGGCTTTCGGTCCTGATGGCATCCTCGATGTTGAGCTCAAGGAGGACCGCCAGACGCCTCAACTCCTCGTGCTCCTTGCCGGTGGCAGGATTGCCATTTAAACTGACCGTATGCTTGATCTCCACCAACTCTATAAGCTCAGGCTGCCGACCCAGCTTGTAATAGGCCAACAGACTGTAGTAGTCGCCTTTTCTGGTAAGTTTTTCATACAACGCCGTGGCATCTTCCTTCATCAGTTCAAGCGTGCGAGCCATCCAGTAGAGGTATCGCTGCTCGCCGTAGTTGTTATACAGCAACTTAAAGCCCGCGACGGCCTCTTCATAATCACCCGTGAGGTAGTGTGCCCAGGCAATGTGCCACAGGCTCTCTTCCTTCAGGAAGCGGTTTTCCTTGAGGGAGGCAAATATCTTCAGCGCCCTGGCCGTGTTGCCCTGACGCCGGTAATACAGTCCCTTTATGAGTACGAGTTCGGCGGATTTTTCGTCTTTGTTGGCATCCAGGGTATCGACCTTTGCGTTGAACCTGGCAAATTGACCGGAACGGTATAGGCTGCGTGCCTCATAGTAGGCATTGCCTAGCTTGCGGAACAGCTCGGCAGACTCATTATAACTCTTCTGCCTGAAGAGCGATACAGCGATGTCATTGAGTATCTGTCCCCTAAGAGTCTCGGGTGACTTTTCAAGGGCACGCCTCAACAGTGCTTCGGCCTCGGAGTAGTGGTGCTTTTTCATCAGATTTTTTGCCCGCGTAACAAGGTCGCCAACATCAAACCTGTCGACGTTGATCTTGTCACACGATTCCTCGGAGGCATATCCTGCGCTGAGGCATATACGTTTAAACTGAGCCTGTGCCTCGGTTTCCTTGCCGTCTTCCGTGAGCATGTTGGCATACGAAAACCTGATCCTATTGTCGTCGGGGTGTTTTTTGAGGTAGAGTTCAGACAGCGACAATGCCTGCTCAGGGTTGAGCTGTCTCTGCGTGCTGATTTCCATCAGCAGGGTGTCTTTGTACAGCGGGGAGTTGGGATAGGACTCCTTGAGGTGCAGGATGTCCCTGAGGGCCGCCTCCGGTTGTCCTGCCCCGGTATACCCCTTTGCCCGCCACAACAGCGCATAGTCCTCCAAGAGCGCAGGCGTCTCAAGGAACAGGCTCAAGTGTTTGATTGCCCCGGCGTAGTCCCTGCTATCCAGGGCGGTCTTGCCGCCTTTGAGGTGCTCGTAGGTTCCAGGCAGCGCTAGTACAGACCCTGTTGAGGACAAGAGCAAAAGCAAAGAGAGAAGAAGAAGAACAAGGGGGCGGCTCCGCCCCCCCTTGAACCCCCCTGCAAGGGGGCCAGCCCCCTTGACCCCATCATTCTCAATCCTATGTCTCATATCTAAAGCATAGATTATACAGGTCATGGTATCATTCGGTCAAGTGGGCAAGAGGATCGGGTGCGGTGTATTGTATGCAATCAAAATGCGCTATGGAGTATAGCAGCAGGCCGTAGTTGCCATCTTCTTATGTTATCGGTTAAACTTAAATAGTATGAAGCTAAATTGCCGACAGGACAGACAATGCGACACGTAATTTTAGGTACGGCGGGTCACATAGACCACGGTAAGAGTGCGTTGGTCAAGGCGCTGACGGGTACTGATCCGGACAGGCTCAAGGAGGAAAAACTCCGGGGGATAACCATCGACCTGGGGTTTGCCGACCTGCGCTACGAGGACCTGACCGTGGGGATCGTGGATGTCCCCGGACACGAGCGCCTTGTGCGCAACATGCTTGCCGGGGCAGGGGGGATTGATATCGTGCTGCTGTGCATTGCAGCCGACGAAGGCGTCATGCCCCAGAGCAGAGAGCACCTGGCCATCTGCAACCTGTTGGGGATCAAGGACGGCCTCATCGTCCTGACCAAAAATGACCTGGTGGATGAGGAATTCCTCGAAATTGTCCAGGAGGAGGTCAGGGGGTTTGTCGGCGACACGTTCCTGCAACAGGCGGAGATTGTGGCCGTGTCGGCCAGAGATGGCACCAATATTGACCTGTTAAAGCAAAAAATAAGAGACCTTGCCACCGGCATACGGCCAAAATCCTCAGCGGGTGTGTTTCGTCTGCCCGTTGACAGGGTTTTTACGCTCAAGGGGTTTGGCACCGTGGTCACGGGCACTGCCACATCCGGAAAGGTGTCCATAGATGACAGTGTTGACGTCCTGCCCGCTAAGTACAAGGGCAAGGTGCGCGGACTGCACAACCACAACGAGTTTGTACACACCGGTTATGCCGGCTCCCGTCTTGCCATCAACCTCCAGGGCGTAGACAAGGACAAGGTCGCACGCGGAGACGTCATCGTCCTGCCCGATACGCTACATCCCACACAGAGAATCGACGTGGCCATAGAGCTGCTCAGGGACGCATCGGAGATCAAAAATCGCGCACTGCTGCACCTGCACACAGGCACCTCGGAGGTGGTCTCACGGGTCGTCCTCTACGGAGCGCAGAAGTTGTCCAAGGGACAATCTGCTTACGCTCAACTACGGTTAAGCAAGCCGGTGGTTGTTATGGCCGGGGATCGGTTTATCATCAGGCGCTACTCTCCCGTTGACACCATTGGCGGAGGTGTTATCCTTGACCCCTCTCCCCCACGCAAGACCGACCCCGCAACGCTTGAGATATTTCACGGGGCATCACTGATCGAAAAGTTGACAGAAAAGGTGAAACGCTCCGGCGTAAACGGCACAACCATCGGTGCGCTACGAGCCTGGATCAACGAGGACTCCGATAAGATAAATTCCACCATCGACGCACTCAAGCGCAAGGGGATGCTCATCGAGGTCAACGACACCCTCGTACATGGAGAGGTCATCGCCGCACTCAGGGAGGACATCCTGGCCTTTGTGCGTCAGTATCACAAGAGGTCGCCACTTAAGGCCGGGGTCACAAAGGAGGAACTCAAGGCACGGTTTAAGATGGTTGAGGGCAGGAATCTCTCTAAGGTCATTGCCGCAGTCAGGGAGCTTGACACGGACAAGGACATCGTCTGCCTGAAGGGGTTTAAGCCTGCCCTGACAACGCTGGATGAGGGGGTAAAGGCACGCATAGTTGGACTGCTTCAGGAGGCGCGCTTTCAACCGCCCTTCAAAGATGACCTTGCAAAGGCACTCTCCATCAAGGACAAGCAGCTCGATGACATGTTAAAACTCTTGGCCAGTGAGGGCGTTATCGTGCGTATCAACGACGCCATTTATCTGCAACGGGACGTCTTTGAGGAGATGCTGGCAACCTTAAAGCTATTCTCACAAAAAAGCACACAGATAACAGTGGCCGAGTTCCGCGACCTGCTGTCAACCACACGCAAGTATGCCCTGCCATACCTCGAATACCTCGACGGCAAGAGACTCACCATGAGGGTCGGAGAATCAAGAAAACTACTGCTATAGGACAGGATATCTGCAATGTAATGCCCCACTGACAAAGACCCCCCTTGATTTTCTCATCCGTTTAACACGTAAAAATGCCACGTATCTTGTATTTAATCCAATCTAAATCTGCGATGGCTTGCAAAGATAAACAAGAAACATGTTAGAATATAAAAATGATTGTCATATATATCATTAGCTTAAAGGGGTTGATGGGAGCGTAGTGTGAGTTTGTGAACTTACATGTCGGCGTTTTATGGACAAGTAACATATTTTTTAAGGAGGGCCTTATGACGGATGAGAGTTTTTATTCCCTGATTAAAAAGTTGGAGGCAGCCTTCAGGGTTTTACCCTTAAACGAGTCATCGCTACAGATATACCACGAAAAGCTGCGGCATATCAGCGATGATGACTGGAGGCGAATAGTTGAAAAGATCATCGACACGGAAGACAATTTCCCGTCCATCTCCTGCATCAAGCGATTTATGACTTCATAGTATCGATAACTATTGTGGGATGTCCTGTCGGGGGGGAACTCTCCCCTTCTTCAGGGTTGGCAGGGTTGGCAGAGACGGCGTCATCAAGTTGAAACACCTCCGCAGGTTGAACGTCTTCGGTGCAGAGGGACTCCTCCAGCACCTCAATCAGGTGGAGGATTGGCCTTTCCGTCAGCCCCTTGCTCAACTGAAATATGCAGTTGGGACACGAGGTCACGACCACATCACAGCCTGTACGCATCAATTGCGCACAAGTTGCCTCCAGTATCCGCTCAGATGCCTCCTTGTGAAAAAAACTGTAGGTGCCACCAAAACCACAACACATATGTCTCTTGGGTTCAATGATATCGGCACCGCACTGGGTTAATATCTCACGCGCCTCCGTCGTGTTCTTAAGGAAGTTTTTCTGATGACAGGGGTCATGGAAGGTGGCCTTTAGTTTTATCTGTTTCCTTTTGGTATTGACCTTATCCTTGAGGAAAGTCGATATGTCACAGACGTTGTTAAGCTCCTTGCCAATCAGCTTGGGATAATACTTCCTGAGGGCAACCACGCACGTTGGACACAACGACAGGATGGCATCAACCTTTAAGCGGCTAAAGACCTCATAGTTTTTCTCCGCATAAGAGTGAGCATCAGCCTCCATGCCAAGTGACCGAAACGGCGCCCCGCAACACACCTCGGAATGAGGAAAGACTACCTCGTACTTAAGCGCATTTAACACCGCAGCCAACGAATAGGATAACTCCGGATAGATGTGCTTGACGCTACAACCTGAGAACACCGCCACACGGCCTATCTTCTCTGCCGGCCTGAAGACCTCCGTTTTTTTGAAGGGATTTTCTATCAATCCCATCTTATGGGGCAGGAGCCTCATATCGGTGAGCTTCTTTTCCAGTATCTTCTGGAACGGCTTTATGACCTTGAGTGTTAGGTCGGTGTTTTTAAAGGCCAGCTTTGTCAACAGTCTCAGGGTAGAGTGTCGTGAATCGGTTTCCTTTAAGAGACTGCGGGCGTGATAAAAGACCTCGTCTATATCAATATTCAGGGGACAGGACACGGTGCAGTTGCCACACATCAGACAACTAAATAGCTTGTCATTGAGCTTGACGCCTGGTTTAACCTGTCTTTCGGCAAGTGACTTGAGCAGCTTCAGCCGTCCCCTGGCCGTATGGGTCTCCTGGCTGGTTGCATCAAAGGACGGACACTGTGCCTTGCACCCGCCGCAGCGCACACATGACGAAATGGCGTTTAAGAACTCTTTATCGTTCATTAACTGATCTGTTTACTCCTTACGGTTGGCCGGGTCGGATTTGTTCCTTGCCGTAGCGGGACAAGACCCTGTTTAGCTTTCCGCTGCTAAACCCCTCCAGGTCCAGTGTGACGTACTGAAAGCCGATCTCTCTGAGGGCCTTTACGATGTGCTGTCGCAGGTGTGGCTCAAGTGTGCGTTGCAGCTCATCTGGCATCAGCTCAATGCGTGCGGTGTCTGCCTGTTTACGCACCCTCAGCTCTGTAAATCCCAGTCCCTTGATAACCGCCTCGGCCTCCCTAACCATCTGGAGCGACTTCAGCGTTATGGGTTCGCCATAGGGCAGGCGGGAGGACAGGCAGGGCGACGATGCCCTGTCATGCGTAGGCAGCCCCCTACGACGCGATAAGAGACGTATCTCTTCCTTGGTCAGTCCTGCCTCCATTAACGGACTCCGGATGTCAAACCGTGCATTGGCACGCAATCCCGGTCTGTAGTCCCCCGTATCGTCGGCGTTGCTGCCATCAACTATCATATATGGGAAGTTCATCTTTTGGGCTATCTCCCGGAGGGTCTTAAACAGACGACTCTTGCAGAAAAAACATCGCTCCGGCGTATTTTGGACGTATTGGGCATCGTTAAGCTCATCGGTGTGGACAAGCTCGTGTCTGACCCCAAAGAGAGCTGTCATCTCACGCGCCATGTCAAGGTCATCCGGCGGTGTGGAGGCCGACACGGCCGTTACGGCCAGCACCCTGTCTGCTCCTCCGGTGTCCGACTCACACAAGACCTTCAACAAGAGCGTGCTGTCTACACCGCCTGAGTATGCCAGCAGACAGTTGCCTGCCAGGGCCATAATGGAAACTAAATGCTTATACTTTTCTTCTGCAATGTCCGTCATTGTTTTGCTTTATGCCCTTATTATATATCTATGAGATATTTCCATTGCACCATCTGCAAAATACTATCATAACACATCGCAGTAAGATTGTGATATACTGAAACGACGCAGGTTTTTTCGGGCATGATATTTGACAGCAAGATAATGGGGTCAAGGGGACTGGTCCCCTTGCAGGGGGTTCTGAAGGGGGGCGGAGCCGCCCCTTTCTTTCTTCTATTCGATCAATTTTGATACCCGAAAAAAATTCGAATCCGATCAGTATACTATTCTTGTTTTAGCGTCTACCGGGTCTCCCATTGGCCGGGTACGCCATGAGCGGCAAAGCCCTCGCCAACCCTTTTTGTCCCATCCATAAGCCAGATATAAACATCACCGGAGGTAGTGTTCTTCCAGAGGACGTCGGCCTTACCGTCGCCGTTGTAGTCGGCTGCTGCTATGATCTGCCAGCTTAGGGGTATTGCACGGCCTGCAAAGTCGCCTATCTTTATCGTGACCCCGTCCATCAGCCACATGGCAACGTCCCCTGATGTGATGTTCTGCCAGAGGATATCGGCCTTGCCATCGCCATCAAAGTCAACAACCGCCTTTATCTGCCAGTTGCCTGGGATACCCCGGGAGGCATAGTCCATCTTTGAGATTGTCGCACCGTCCATTAACCAGACAACTACGTCGCCGGTGTCGGAGTTTTGCCAGAGAATATCGGCCTTCTTGTCGCCGTTGAGATCGGCCACTGCCCTGAACATCCACTCCGGCCTCATACCTTTGACGATAAAGTCGCCTATCTTTATCGTGATTCCGGCCATCAACCACACGGCCACATCACCCGTTTCGGTGTTTTGCCAAAGTATGTCGGTATTGCCATCGCCATCGAAATCGCCTGAGTTCTTGAACTCCCACGCCTTGGGTACTCCCTGCAGGACATAACCTTGGGTGGATATCTTTGTCCCAGTCATCAAATAGACATAGACGTCACCCTTGTCCTTGTTTTGCCAGAGGATATCGGCCTTACCATCACCGTTAAAGTCCCCTGCGACCTTTATGTCCCAATCCGTGCCTACGCCTCTGACAACATAATCACCGCCAATTATGGACTTCCCGTTCATCAGCCAGATATAGACATCACCGGTTATCGCGTTTTTCCACAGCACATCACTGTTGCCGTCACCGTCGAAATCGTATTTAGGGTGCCCCTTGCCTGAAGATGCAGCATCCTGTGTTACGGTAAACGACTGCTGCGCAATAGTCATCGTACCTGTGCGTGCAGTGCCCGTGTTTGCTGACACGGAGTACGATACCGTCCCGCTGCCACTGCCGGAGCTGCCTGCGCTGATCGTTATCCAGGTGGCGTTGCTCACTGCCGTCCAGGAACAGTCGGGGTTAGTCGATACGCTTACGCTGTCATTGCCGCCGGAGGATGCAAAGCCCTTGCCCTGTGGGGCTATCGTAAAGCTGCAGGATTGTTCGTTAAACATGGCCGTCACATTCCTTGCCGCAGACATCGTTACCGTGCAGGTTGGACTTGAGCCAAAGCAGTCGCCGCTGTAGCCCATAGGTGTTAAGTTAAGCATGATACCTCCAGTACCTCCAAGTCTTTTAGTGTTAATTTCTTAGGTTTAGGCGTATTTGACGGTTCATCAATCAACTGTAATGTT
>NZ_JABXWD010000106.1 GCF_019173545.1 Candidatus Magnetobacterium casense
ACAGTATGGACAATAGTCTGTCTCCGTGGTCTTTGCTCTGCGAAAGCTCAATGGCATTTATCTCTCTGATGTCCATTGCACGATACTTGAACTGTAAACACTCAAGGTCGAGCCCCTTGCCCATTTTTAACTCCTTGTCACCAACATAGAGCAACAACTGTTTGGGCACTTTTTTGTAGGTGTGGTATATCATGCAGAAATAAAAGTGCATCCGCCACTCCATATCGTTGTCATTTGATGATTGCAACTCTATGTGCAACAAGGAAGCATCCGGAAGTTCAATCAACAGGTCCGGTTGTCTGTACTCCACAGAAGGCAACTGAACATCAAGAAACTTCACAACCTCAAAACCGGTGAGTATCTTAAAAAAGCGTCTGGGCAACTCCTTAAGTATCGCCTTTAACGTAACATCATAGTACTGTGCCATTATACCTCCCGTTTCTGACCTGATTAATATCGTTGATTTATTATAGCAGACCCCTAATAAAGATTCCAAGTATCCTCTTTATATTTCATGGTAATTATACTTTAAGGCAAGAAAGAAGGAGGGCGGCTCCGCTTCTTGGCGCTCCAGGGGGTGAGGCACCCCTGCCATAAAAGTCGCACCTGGCCATCCTCAGACCTCCCCTGCAAGGAGGCCAGCCCCCTTGACCCCGTAAATGACTGGTTTGATATGAACAGTGTATCTTAATTTTACCATGCTTTTTTAAGAAGATACTTATGTTATACTTGGATCACGGGCGTTAGTTTTTTATGGAAACGGCTATTGACGTTATTGGTTTGAGGGCCTACTATGGCAGCAGGGAGGTTTTAAGGAACCTCACCTTTGGCATTCCGTCCCTGATGACCACGGTGATAATTGGTGGCAGCGGCTGCGGTAAAACCACCCTGTTAAAGCACCTGATCGGACTGTTAAAACCCGCCATGGGGACAATAAACATTAACAACAAAGACATTACTAAGATGGACGATAACGCCTTGATTGAATTTAAGAAGAAGATGGGAGTTCTGTTTCAGGGGGCCGCCCTGCTTAACTCCATGTCGTTGGGCGATAACGTTGCCCTTCCGCTGCGGGAACACACGCAGTTAAAGCAGCCAATCATAGACATCATTGTACGCATGAAACTCGACCTGGTGGGACTTACTGGGTTTGGAGGCTATTATCCGGCAGAACTCTCCGGCGGGATGAAAAAACGTGCAGGGATCGCCAGGGCCATGGCAATGGACCCCGAACTGCTCTTCTTCGACGAGCCATCAGCCGGATTAGACCCTGTCACTGCAGCCGGTCTGGACGAGCTGATCATAAAACTCCACAGCACCTTCAAACTGACCCTCGTTGTGGTCACGCATGAGCTGGCAAGTATCTTCACAATTGCCGACTATGTCATAATGCTCGACGCCGGAGATATCGTATTCACAGGCTCTATCGATGAACTCAGGGCATCCTCAAATCCAAAGGTACAGGCATTTCTCCAGCGAAGGGCAGAGGAGGAACCCTATCGCCCCGAGGACTACTTCAAGATTATAGCAGGCAGTTGACTTTTATCAGAGTTTTAACAGGAGGTTGTCGATCAACCGCGTAGTTCCGATCTTAACTGCTACGGCTATGAGTACGGTGCCTCTTCCGTTTGTTCCCGTAGTGGCCTCTAATAGTTCAACAAGGCTCTCGGGGTCATAGACGGAGGCATACTGTACCTCACTGACGGAGCTGATTGCCTGTAGCAGTTCCTTGAGCCTCCGGGATGCCTTGCTCAGGTGTAGCGTGGCTGTCTTGAGGGCGACCTCAACGTCCTTCATAGCCTTGTATATCAAGGCTGCATCGGCACGCTCCTCCGGGGTCAGATACACGTTACGCGAACTCATCGCAAGACCGTCCTTTTCCCTTACCGTTGGACATGACACCACCTGAACATCCATATTGAGGTCGCAGACCATCCTGCTGATGACGACACACTGCTGATAGTCCTTCTGACCAAAATACGCACGCCTTGGCCTTACAATGTTAAAGAGCTTGGCCACCACCGTCGTTACACCGGTAAAGTGAGTCGGGCGAAACTTGCCACATAGCCTGTCGGTTATCTCCGTCACGCTAACCGTCGTGCAAAAACCACCCGGATACATCTCAGGGATACCGGGCATAAAGAGGACATCCACCTCCTCTTTTAACAGCACTGCCCAATCTGCCGCATAATCCCTGGGATAGTTGTCAAAGTCCTCACCGGCGCCAAACTGCCTCGGATTGACAAATATGCTTACGACAACGGCATCGTTTTCCTGCCTGGCTCGCCGTATAAGGCTCACGTGACCCTCATGCAGTGCCCCCATTGTTGGCACAAGGCCAATGCGTTTGCCATCTGCACGGTACTTGCTTGACGTCTCCTGCATTATCGAACTTGTGCGTATCATTTCTAATGGCATATTGATTCTATTTATCCTTTGAGTCTTTTTGTTGAAACCCTATCTTTTCCTGTTTGCCCACAATGACAAGATGGTAGTTGATATCATCGAGGTATTTACCCGCAACGCGCCTGACGTCCTCCTTCGTTACCGCCCTGATGTAGTCCAGGTATTTCTTGTCATAGTCCAGGCCGAGTCTATAGAACTCCACCTGTGACAGGAAATGGGCTATCTTGTCCATGGTATCGAGCTTACGCGGAAAACTGCCCGTCAAATACGCCTTTGCGTCGCTTAGTTCCTCCTCTGTGACGTAGTCGGTCTTTATTGTTTTTATCTGCTTTAGTATTTCGGTAACGGCCGTGTTTGCAAACTCGCTCTTTGTCTGTATGATGGCCTGAAAGTCCCCGCTGTATTTATATGAGGCAAAGTGACTGCGTACATCGTAGGCCAACCCCATGTCATCCCTCAGGGTCTTAACCATGCGTGAGGAGAACCCCCCGCCTCCGAGGATGTAGTTCATGACCATCACGGCATAGAAGTCTATGTTGTCCCTGGCGATCCCCTCATGACCAAGTATGATGTTTGCCTGTGTGAGGTCCATGTCGATGAGATTGACCTTGACGCTATGACCACTATACGATATCGGTGCATGGGGATGACTGACCTCACCCACTTGCCACTTTGACAGGTGCTTGTCAATCAGCCCTGTTATCTTGTCATATGTAACATCCCCCACGGCCGTGAGGATCGATGCTGAGGCAACGTAGTGCCCCTTGTGGAAGTTCACCAGGTCTTGTACACCGATGGAATCAACGCTCTGTATATCGCCTTCGGTTGGACGGCCATATGGAAACTGTCCGTAGACGTCCTTTAAGAATGCCCTGCTTGCCACAAACGCCGGAGACTCCTCACTCTGCTTGATGGCACCCTTTACGATCTCCTTTTTGGCCCTCAACTCGCCATCGGAAAACAACGGATTCAACAGGCAATCGGCAAGTATCTCAAACCCCTTGTCAAGGTCCTTCTTCAGCACCGAAAGTGAAATAACCGTAAAATCCGTATTCACGGACGCCTCCAACGAGGCTCCCATAAACTCGATCTCTTCCTGTATCTCCTTGGAACTCTTGCTCTTTGTACCCTCCAACAGCATTTCGGCGGTCAGGTTTGCCAGTCCCGCCTTGTCCGATGACTCATCGAGCTTTGATGCCCTCACGAGCAGGTTTATCTTTACAATTGGCAGGTTGGTTCTCTCCATATGCAGCAACGTCAATCCATTCATCAAGACCTCCCGTCTTACATCCAGTGCATGTGCAGTCAGAGGAAACACAATCAGCAATATTGCAACAAAAAACACCCTTATGCGCATGTGCATGTTCATTGTATCATCGCCTCCAATCTTTTCACCGTTTACTCCGGTATCAGGGTACCGATGGTGCTGTTGTTTATGGTTAGATATGTTGCGGTCACCCTTGTTACGTCTTCTGCCGTTACGGCCCGAATCTCCTCCAGGTACCTGTCCTTGAGCCTCCAGTTGCCGAGCATTTCGTACATGCCCAGGAGTTCGCCCTGAAAGTAGATGGAGTCCTGTCCCATGATAAATGAGGCCTCTATCTGGTTCTTGGCCTTCTGTATCTCCCGTTGGGTGGGTGGCGTTGTCTTTAGCCTTTCGATTTCGTGCAGTATGGCGCCCTCAAGGGCATCCGTGTTGTCCCCCTTGCCGCCCATTACCGAACCGCCAAAGTACATCAGATAGGGGTCTGAGTGAAACCCGCTGTAGAAGACAAAGGCATTGAGGGCAACCTTTTGGTTCTTTACAAGCTCCTGGTAGAGTCTGCCACTCTTGCCCGAAAGCAACGCCGACAGCACATCCAGGGCATAGCTGTCCTTATGGGGGATGGAGGGGACGTGGTAGGCCATCAGCAGATAGGGTAGTTGAGCAGGTTTTCTCAGGACAATGCGTTTGGGTTGGGTCTGTGCAGGCTCTTTGGGGATTTGTACTGCCGCCGTGTGTTTGGCGGGTATGGAGCCAAAGTTGGCCTTGATCAACCGGAGCGTCTCTGTGGGATTGATGTCTCCGGTGACGATTATAACGGCATTGTTGGGGCTGTAGTAGGTATTGTAGTGTTGCCGCAGGTCCTCCACGGTGAAGGATGCTATGTCATCCATCCAGCCGATGACGGGATTGCGGTATGGGTGTGTGGAGATGGCCTTTTCCGTCAGTTGTTCAAAGAGCAGGTTCTGGGGGTTGTCTTCCGTTCTCAGGCGTCTTTCTTCCATGACGACCTGTTTTTCTGATTTTACGTCCTCCTCGTTTAAGAGCAGGTTTGCCATCCTGTCGGCCTCAAGCTCCACGGACAACCCAATCCTGTCCGATACGAGCGTTTGGTAGTACATGGTATAGTTGCGCGTTGTAAAGGCATTGTCTACGCCGCCGTTTTTCTGGACCAGGTTTGAAAACACCTTGGAACCGTAGCGTTTGGTACCCTTAAACATCATGTGTTCGAGCATGTGACTAAGGCCGGTCTTGCCTGACTGTTCATCTATCGAACCGACCTTGTACCATATCTGAAACGTGGCAATGGGCACCTTGTGGTCCTCGACCATGAGCACCTTCAGACCGTTGTCAAGGAAGTACTCCTTTGGGATGAGTTCAACGCCGTGTTCAAGTCCCGGCTGCCGGGCTTCAGTTATCGGTCCCTTGTAGACAAGTGCAGCCTGCGGAGCTCCGGACTTTGTGGCCGGAGTCGCACACGAACACAACACGGCGGCTGATAACACGACTATTACGCTTACTGGTACCCTTATCATCACCCGTTTGGGCAAATGTAAAAGGTTGTGCAAAAGTGTTAAACCCGATACATCGATTGTCTTATTCAACGCCTTCCTCCTTGTGTGTATCCAGGGCGTCGGTGTTGAGAAACTCTACCTTCACCTTTGATACCCGTTTGTTGACCATCTCAAGGACGGTTAATCTCATATGGTCGAGGCTTATAGTCTCCCCGCCCTGTGGTATTTTCTGCAATGTTGTGACGATAAACCCTCCCAGGGTGTCGTACTGCGGAGACTCCGGCAATTCCATTGCATGGTCTTCCTTGAGGTCTCTGATGTTTATGGAGGCATACACTATGTATACGCCGTTGCCTATGGAGATAACGGGTCTTTCCGTGTCGTGTTCGTCCCTGATTTCGCCAACTATCTCCTCGAGCAGGTCTTCGATTGTGACGATGCCCGTGACCATACCGTGTTCATTGACGACAATGGCCATGTGGTTGCGTTTTTTTTGCATGTCGCTTAAGAGGTGACTGATCATCATTGTCTCCGGGATGAAAAACGGCGCCCTGAGCAGTTTGCGCATGTTGACCTCCTTGTGTTGAGCCAGATATATAAAGACGTCCTTTGCATGTAGGATGCCCTTGATGTTATTGATTTCGGCGCTGAAGACGGGATAGCGCGAGTACTTTTCCTCGGAGATAAGCAGCAGGTTTCTCTCCAGGGGGTCATCAATGGAGATGGCCACCACCTGTCCGATGGGCACCATGACCTCCTTGACGGATATATCGGTGAACTCAAAGACGCTGTGGATCAGCTCCTGCTCGGTGGACTCAAAGATACCTCTGTCCTTGCCCTCCAGTATGAGGAGCTTTATCTCCTCCTGGGAGACGAACCCCCTGCCGGTAAAGGCCTTTATTCCAAGTGGTCTGAGAATGATATTTGCGCTGCCAGTCAGGGAATTTATCAGCACAGAAGCCCATTTCGAAGACGCATACATCAGCCTCGATATGGCCAACGCAACGCGCTCGGGATTGAGCAGCACCAGGGACTTGGGTATCAACTCACCCCAGAGTAAATGCACGTAAGACACCACAACCAGGACAATCAGGATACTCAAAGGACCACTAAAAATGGCAAGATATTCCACAGGCGCTTCCGATATCACCGGCCTCACCACCTCAATGGCAAAGGCGCCGCCCAGGACACACGCCATGGCAAGCCCCATGGTAGTGCCTATTTTGATGGTTGCAAGAAACCTCTCCGGATTCTTTTTAAGCATCATCAGGGCCTCTGCCTCTGCCCTGCCGGCCCTCTGAAGTGTATCTATCAGCGTCTTCCTGGCCGTTACCACTGCTATCTCAGCGCCGGCAAAGAAACCGCTCATCAGGATAAACACAAATATCAAGATAAGATATATCCACATACCGTTAAGCTAACTTACACCTGTTGTTGCCAAGACATCAATTGCATATTAAGTAAGCGAGCATAAGTAACTATAACAAGCAAGGAAGGGGTCAAGGGGGCTGGCCCCCTTGCGGGGTGGGTCTGAGGGAGGGGCGGAGGGAGTGAGGCACGATTTTCCCGCAGCGGGTCGCACCCGCCCCTGCTACAAACCGCCTCCCTTCTTTCTTTTCTTAAGGGTAAACTATTGTTATACATGTCTATACTCTCTTGCTTAGTATATCAGAGCACGCATCATTTGCACAACTGCTGTTTGTGTGCATGGCTGTTATGTTCATAAATCAAGGTGGCAGTTTTATGCAATAACCAATCTGGAGAGGTCACAGTCGGATGCTTTTATGTCTTCCTTGCCGTGATCACAAAGCTCTTAAACACCACCGACCAGCACCATGACACGGAGAGTATTTGCAAGCCATTGTCTGCCAGGATGGCGATTACGTCGCTTGATTTCCTTGGTCTGACAACCTGTCTGTTCACCAACATGTCATGCACCCTGGCCGTGATGCCGGTGAAGAGGTTTGTCCCTTCCATGTCTGACAGTATCAGCAGGGTTCCGGGGGAGAGGGTTTTGGTCAGCCTGATGACAAAGGAGTCTTGCATGGGGGCGGCTATGTGGTGCAGGACGTCAACCATGGTTACGACGTCGTAGTTGGCTATGTCCTGTGGGGGGAACACATCGTCAGAGTGCATCACCCTAAGCTCCGGGATTGCGATACTCACGCCTGCGGAGGCCGCCACTGCCTCTTTGGAGAGGTCATAGCCGTGTGCCAGTGTCACGGCCTTGAGCTTTATTGCAAGGTACAACAGCGCCCCCGTGCCACAGCCAATGTCAAAGAGCCTTGCCCCATACGGGACGTTATCCAGCACCAAATGAAATGACCCGATGATGTGTCTGTTGGCCACCTTGGTGCGATACATCAGCGGCATGGACCGGGAGT
The DNA here is from genome assembly GCF_019173545.1 of Candidatus Magnetobacterium casense. Classification (GTDB taxonomy): domain Bacteria; phylum Nitrospirota; class Thermodesulfovibrionia; order Thermodesulfovibrionales; family Magnetobacteriaceae; genus Magnetobacterium; species Magnetobacterium cryptolimnobacter. The sequence continues at coordinate 7,569 of NZ_JABXWD010000106.1, forward strand.
ACTCATGCAGAAAATGCCCCAGTTGGTTCCTCTGTAACGGCTGTGTCTTCATTGCGGCTTTGTCAGGGCGATGAACATCCGTGCATTTAACCAGCCAAGCAGGGGTTTGGCGTACCGGTGGTTTATGACGTCCGATATTGCCAGAGACAGGCTCTGCTGCGGGCCAATGAGCATACCGTTATATTCAATCCTCTCCACGGTGAAGTAAGGTGCAAACAGACGCCTGTAGGCCCCCTTTGTCCCCAGCGGCAGAACTCCCCTTTCGTTGGGGTCAAGCATGCACATGACATAGACAAGCGGGTTGAGCTTGTTTGGCTCAAACACTATGACGCGGCCAGCGGGTGTAAGGACACGGTGTACCTCCTTGAGGGACTCCCGGACATTTTCCATGTGGTGAATCACGTCAAGCATCACCACCACGTCAAATCTGTGGTTTTCAAATGGCAGGCGCTCACAGCTCTCCTGTAATATTTCCGTGTTAGCCAGGTTGAACTTCTCTGCGATCTCCATGCTTTTTGCTACAAACGATGGCGTTATGTCTATCCCCACCAGCTTTGCACACAGCCCGGAGAGTATGGGCAGAAATCCTCCGCTGCCGCATCCGACATCCAGCACAACGTCCGTCGGCCTGATGTAGGTGGCGACATTAGGCGTGAAGTGTCTCCTGACCGATTCCTTGGTACTAATCAGCGCACCGTCAAAGCGAGCCTCCGCACCCCACAGACCACGCCTTATGCGTCCGGCTATGAGGTCGTCATAGAATTTCGTTGTCTTGTCGCTCGTTGGTGCTTTAAACAACTTTGGCATGATAGTCTGATATTGTACAACATCACCAGAGCTAAATCAAGGTGTTAATTACCTACCCACAGGGCAATGGCATTTAAACGAAAGAGATAAAGAAAGGGGCGGCTCCCCCCCATTCAGAACCCCCTGCAAGGGGACCAGTCCCCTTGACCCCATAAAAATACCGTGTGTTTTGTATTTAATCCAATCGAAATCTGCTATAAACATAACCGTATCGCCTACCCCTCTCTATTTCAGAAAAAGAGGGAAGAGTTTGTCATTCTCTTCTCCCTTTTCATTTCTTTTTTGATGCAACCGCTTCAATTGATAGTATAACTGACTTTATTACTCATTTTCTCTGTCGGCCCGTCCACTGCCCACCATGTATATGTTCCTGGGGGCTTATTTGTTGGTGCATTATAAGGAATAGAAAAGGTTCCGTTGCTATCAATTGGCTGAGTCGCAGTGGGGTATTCAGTTCCGTCAGACTTACTGAAATGCAATGTTGCAGTGCTATTAGCTGTAAAACCTGTCCCCCATTGTTTAAAGGCGGTGCCTGGAGGTCCTGACATCGGAGACTGCGCTATGACCGGACTTACAGTAATAGTATAACTGACTGAATTACTTTTTTTATCTGTTGGCCCATCTACTGCCCACCATGTATATGTTCCTGGGGCCTTACTTGTTGGTGCATTATAAGGAATAGAAAAGGTTCCGTTGCTATCGATTGATTGAGTTGCAGTGGGGTATTCAGTTCCGTCAGGCTTACTGAAATGCAATGTTGCAGTGCTATTAGCTGTAAAACCTGTCCCCCATTGTTTAAAGGCGGTGCCTGGAGGTCCTGACATCGGAGACTGCGCTATGACCGGACTTTTGGAGTTCTTCTCAACAGATTTCCGAAAGTCTATTGTTACCTGTTGTCCGAGTGTAGGTTTTACAAAAACTAACTTAGCAACTTTTTTACCTTTATATTCAAATGTTAATAGATATGTACCAGACTCAAAAGCCCCATAAGCTCTATTGAACTTAAAATCAGTAATTACTGTAGGTGCTTTAAGGGTTGTGTAATACTGATAATCGCTGCTACAACTACTCAATTGATACATCTTTATTACAGCCCCATTAAGTGGAGAAGTAGTGAATATATCCAACCAGTCTAACTTTATCTTAAATGTTAACCGTGGTGGCATACAAAGTCCAAACAGAGAAGTATAGTGTTCTTTTATTTCTCTGTAAGTCTGTAATACCGTTTTATCTTTTAAAAATACGGAACCACCAAATATCCAAACAGAAATATATGGTCGTTTAAAAATAAATAAATATGTAGCGAGAAGTCTTTCATTTTCATCATCATACGAAGCAAGTTCATTGCGAAAATTAATCCATTCGTCTATTTCCTTAAACCAGCCTATAACTCTAATGGCATTAGCTTGATCTGTTGTTATATAATCGCTAAATAGTTCTGTAACACAACTTTCTGATGTTACATCCAAACATGCTACACTTGAAACATTGTCTTGTGAAAATGATACCTGTACAAAACCAAATATTACTATCGCTAATGTTAAAACTATACTTTCGCACTTTTTTATAAACCAGCATTTTATGCAGTTCTTGAAAATGGATTCCCGTTTTCACGGGAATGACAGTAAGTGGCGATTTTGGCTGTTATATGT
>NZ_JABXWD010000107.1 GCF_019173545.1 Candidatus Magnetobacterium casense
AATGCTTGACACATTCAAGACGGTTAAAAACCTTAAAGATGCCGGTTTCTCTGAAGAACAGGCAAAGAGCCTTACTGACGCCCTGATTGAAATACAGTCCGCAAGCGTGGAGCACCTTGCAACAAAGACAGACTTGATGGCTATAAAATCTGAACTGAGAGACGAAATCGCAAAACTCAGGGAAGACATGGCAAGGCTGGAAGGAAGAGTCAACACAAGACTCTCCGAAATGGAAAACAAGTTCGGTGCAAAGTTCTCCGAAATGGAAAACAAGTTCGATGCAAAGTTCTCCGAAATGGAAGGCAGGTTCTCCGGCTTGGAAAACAAAGTATCCGGCCTGGAAAACAGAGTGTCCGGCCTGGAAAGCAAGGTATCCAGCCTGGAAGTCAAAATATCCGGGCTTGAAGGTAAACTCGACAGCAAGATATCCGACGCTAAATCGGACATTATCAAGTGGGTGGCAGCCATGCTCGTAGCTCAGTCTGCATTGATAGCCGCCCTGGTGAGGCTCTTATCACACTGAGGCTCTTATCACACTGAGGCTCTTATCACACTGAGGCTCTTATCACACTGAGGCTGCTATCACAATGAGGCTGCTACTACCGATGACAGCGACAGTCGTGTCTCACCAAACTTTAACACATATATTAAGGAAGGTGCTTGATGACTTTTTCGATACTGGTCGTTGATGACTCGAAAACGGCACGATTTATGATTAAAAAAGAGCTGTTATCGATTATCACGGAAAAAGAGGTGGTCTTTACTGAGGGGGCAAGCGGTAAAGAGGCAATCGATAAATGTCTTAATGAGAGTTATGACATTATATTCTTAGACCTTACAATGCCCGACATTACCGGATACGACGTCCTTGAGACTCTTCAAAAACAAGGGGTAAAGACAAACACTATCGTTCTAAGCGCTGATATACAACCCGGGGTTAATGAACGGGTTAAGACATTAGGCGCTATTGGATATTGCAAAAAGCCGTTTTCACACCAGGCGCTGGTTGCCATACTTAAGGATAACAATATCCTGTGATTAGCTTCAGTGAGGACGAACATGACTGCTTAAAAGAGGTCTTTAACCTCGCAATGGGACAGGCTGCCTCTGACCTTGCCGTGTTGTTGAACTCATTTGTAGATATGCAAGTCCCTGACATCAAAATAGTAAAGGCAGAAAAAGTGGTAGAGGCCATTATCGGGGATGCCTCCTGCTGGAGAGACGAACCGGTAACTGCAACCCGCCAGACCTTCTACGTCGATAGCATTGCAGATGGTGAGGCCATCATAGCCTTTGACGACCAGACCTTCGACAACGTCTCCAAACTCATAGGCTTTGAAGAAAAAATAGACCGCCAATATAAAATCGAACTGATGCTTGAAATGACCAATATAATGGTCAGCGCCTGCCTCAATGGCATTTCAAACCAATTGTTTGGTAAAGACATGTCCTTTGCCCCACCCATGCTACTTTCTGAAAACAAAACCTATAAAAAAATTATATACGACACATTTCAACGCAGTCAACTACACTGGAACCACACCATGTTGGCCAAGATAGCGTTTAAACTAAAAAATGAATCCTTCAGGAGTGAGATGCTATTATTCTTATCTGAAAAATCAATACTTGCAATACATGAATCTATAACCAGGAAGCTCTCGGAGCTATAGGGGTATATATTATGGTTGTATCGATAGATGACTTTATAAGCAGAGCTATAATAGACAGCCTCAACACGGGTATCGTTGTCATTGACCTGTCCTACAACGTGGTGATGTGGAACAACTTTATGGTCAAGTACGCTGAACTGTCAAAGGAAGAGGCATTGGGCAAGAACCTCTTTGATGTATTTCCGTATTTGCCAAAGGGGTGGCTGGAACTTAAGTTTAAAAGTGTGCAGATACTAAAGGGGTATTCCTTCATATCATGGAAGCAGAGGGCATATCTGTTTAAGTTTCTCCATAATCGTCCCATAACCGGGGGTGTAGATTACATGTTTCAGGACTGCACGTTTTTGCCAATCCTGGATGAAAACGCACAAGTAACCAGCATCTGCATCATCGTGCAGGACATGACCGATATAGCCATCTCCCAGAAGATGATTGACGAGGTACTTGACGCCAATAAGATGCTTCAACAGTTGTCTTACTATGACGGTTTGACCAACATATATAACAGGATGTATCTGGAAAAGCTACTTGAGAGGGAGTTTGAAAACGCAAAGACGGAAGGTGCTCCCTTTTCAGTGGTCATGTTTGATTTGGACCACTTCAAGAGGGTCAACGACACCTATGGACACCTCGCCGGGGATGACGTGCTAAAGGCGGTTGCAAAGACGGTTGCTAGTCACCTGCGGCAGGCAGACATCCTGGGCAGATACGGTGGAGAGGAATTCCTCATCATTGTACCGAACATCTCCGATGCTGAACTGATGTTGTTCTGCCAGCGAATAAGAACCTCCATAGAGGAGACGGTAGTACAGCACGACGGTATAGATATAAGGGTCACCCTGAGCATTGGTATTGCCCCCTACCGTGAGAGTATGACGGACTACCTGCAGATCGTTCACGAGGCAGATATCGCCCTGTATCAGTCCAAAAAGCTAGGCCGAAATCGCGTAACAAGCTATGCGCAGATAGACGAAGTAACATGTGAGGGGTAGGCAGATTCGTCCCACCTTACCGTTATTTTTTCCCGTTTCCAAATATCCACGTGCTCATGTCATCGAACAACTCATATGCCGCGGGTACGGCAAAGAGCGTCAGAAACAGCGACGTGGCAAGTCCTCCGATTGTGGCGATGGCCATTGGGGAGCGTGTCTCCGATCCCTCACCAACACCCATGGCTATGGGCAACATACCAAAGATCATGGCAACCGTGGTCATCATAATGGGGCGAAGACGCACGGGGGCTGCCTCGATTATCGCCTCATGGGTCTTGTAACCGCGCTCCTTGAGCGTATTGGTGTAGGCAACGATGAGTATGGAGTTCTTCTTGACAAGCCCCATCAGAAGAACCAGACCAATGAAGCTGAATATGTTGAGCGTCTTACCGGTCAGTAACAACGCCCCAAATGCCCCGATAAAGGACAACGGCATCGCCAGGAGTACTGTCACCGGATGAATGAAGCTCTCAAACTGCGCTGCAAGTATCATGTAGGCCATAACCACACCCAAAAATATGGCAACGGTCAAGTAATAAAACGACTCCCCCATGAACTCCGCTATCCCCTTGTATATCGTGGTATAGTCTGGGGGCAGCACGCCGTTTGCGATTTCGTCCAGTTGCGATGTTGCCTGCCCCATGGGGATGTTTTCAAGGTTTGCAAACAGAAAGATCGCCCTCTGTCTGTTGACCCTGATGATGCTTGTTGCTGAGGCGCCTTCGGTGACCGTCACCAGGTTTGACAACTCTATAAGTGCCCCGCTCCTGGAACGGACATAGAGGTTTGCAATTGTCTTGGGTTGTGCCCTGTCCTGCTGGTTTAATCTGACCCTGACGTCATAGCGTCTGCCCCTGGAGCTGTCCTTGTAGTGTGTGATGTCGGCCTCACCGCCAATGAGAACGTTTATGGCCTCTGCCACCGTTGCCACGTCCACGCCCAACTCCGCAGCCCTGTCACGGTCTATCACAACTCGCACCTCGGGCTTGCCCTCCTCGAAGGAAGTATCCACGTCAACGATTCCAGGCAGCTTTGAATACTTGTCTGTTATCTCCTTCATGTAGGTTTTAAGGGCATTGAGGTCACCGCCACGGACTATAAACTGGATCGGGGCATTTCTCAATCCACCGCCGACGATTGAAATGTCCTCAACCGTTGCCTTCAGTCCGGTGACGCCCTGGGACAGGAGTCTTCTGATATCGGCCTTTACCTGCTCCTGGGTCTTTTTCCTCTGTTCACGAGGCGCCAGCCCAACAAAGAGCGAACCCTTGTTTATTTCGCCCGTCATCTCAAATCCCTGAGCATAGAACACGGTCTTGACCTCGGACACGGCACTTACAATCTCCTCGGCTTTTTTGAACATGCCGTCAACGGCCTCTACCGAGTAATCAACCGGGGCCTGTAGGCGTACCACAAAACGCCCCTGGTCTTCGGGCGGCACCATCTCCTTGCCTATGAACTTCGTGATATACAGGCTGAAGGCAAATACACATCCGGCCAGAAACAGCACCTTCAACCTGTGCCTCAGCGCCACGATCAACATCCCCTTGTATGAGCGCTCAATATTGGAGTGCAATGCCTCAGACCACCTGTGAAACCACCTGCCAAGGGTCGTCTGTTTATGCTGCGGACGTATAAACCTTGCCGCCAACATGGGCGTCAGCGTAAACGAAACAAGCATCGATACCAAAACGGAAAAGACCACGGTCAACGCAAACTGCAAAAAGAACCTCCCGATAAGCCCCTTCATAAAGGCCACGGGCAGAAATATCGCCACAATGGAAAAGGTCGTCGCCACAACGGCCATACCTATTTCGGAGGTAGCCACGTGGGATGCCTTTACGGGGTCATCGCCGGCCTCCACGTGGCGGTAGATGTTCTCTATCACGATGATGGCATCGTCTATGAGGATTCCGATACACAGAGACAGCGCCAGCATGGTCATGTTATTAAAGGTAAACTTGTAGTAGTTCATCAGTGCCAGCGTCGCAATAATGGACGTCGGGATGGCAATGGCGCTTATCAGGGTCAGGCGCAGGTTGCCCAGGAACAGGAGCACGGCCAGCGACGCAAACAGCCCCCCATACACCAGGTGGTGTTGAACCTCCCTGATGGATACCTTTATAAACGTGGACTGATCAAAGCTGATATCGAGGGACATGCCCGGGGGCAGGGCTTTTCTGATCTTTACGAGTTCCGCCTTGATCCTGTCAACGACCTCAACGGTGTTTGTCCCCGATTGTTTTTGTATGCCGATGCCCACTGACATGTGGCCATTAAAGCGTGCCACAGAGCGTTTCTCCTCCATACCGTCCTCGACCCTGCCAACGTCCTTGAGGCGGACAGTGGCGCCGTTGCGGGATGCCAGGATTAGGTCGTTAAACTGATTGGGATGTGTGAACTCGCCCTTTACCTTTATCGAGTATTCCTTGGAGTTGCCCTCGATCCGTCCGCCGGGGAGTTCGACATTGCCGCGTCTGAGGGCGTTGACCACGTCGTCGTAGGCGATTTCGTATGCCTTCATCTTTGTTGCGTCCAACCATATCCGCACCTGACGCAGCCGCAGACCGGCCATACTCAACGCCCCAACCCCGTCGATCTTCTGGAGTTGTTCCTTTAGTGTTTCGTCGGCATACGTGGATAACTCGCGGACTGATCTCTTGATTGTCCCAGGGCGTTCCTGGGCAGTGAGGGCCAGCCACATCACCGGATTGGCGTCGGGGTCAACCTTTTCGATGGTTGGTTCTTTGATGTCCTGGGGCAGTTGTGCCCTGACCAGCGACAGTTTTTCGCGCACATCGGCCACGGCCAGGTTTATGTCCCTGTCTAGGACGAACTCCACCGTTGTGATCGACGTGGACTCGTAGCTCGATGACGTGATTGACTTAACGCCGTTGATCGTGTTGATTGCCTCTTCGATCTTGTCCGTGACATCGATGTCCATGATTTCCGGGCTTGCACCGGGCAGTCTCGTGGTGATGTTGACAATGGGAAAGTCCACCCGCGGCAGTAGGTCTACACCAATGTCGGGATAGCTCACCAGTCCCCAGAGCACAAGGGCAAATATAAACATCGTGGCAAGGACTGGTCGCCGTATGGAGATATCAGCTAACCACATGGCTCAAGATTTTCAACCTTCGTTTTCATTGTCACGGTGTATTTTACATCTACTGGCCTTGATATAACAAGCGTAAAAAAACTCATCGCTATCTTGACAGACAGGGTAATCGCATTTGAGCGGGGAAAAAAGAAGGGGGAGGCGCTCTGCCCTCCCCCTCAGACCCCTACCTGCAAGGAGGCCAGCCCCCTTGACCCCATTAAAGTGCGGCGTCGGGTGAGAGACTTTGCTCGCGATTTCTTTATTTCTTTGTGTTCGGTTATCGTTTTGTCTAATGTAGGATTAAGTTAGGCGGCCAATATGATAGGCCACTGACACTACATTGAAACTCAAAGACACAGTCAACTATTAACTATCGCTTATATCTCATATTTTATCAAATTTGTATCCTTTAAAGCAATGTCCACAGATAGAAATAGGTTTTCCTGTGTAAAATGCCGCCTCTATTGCGTCTTTTACGCTATAGTAGGGGCCTAACGCTCGGCCAATTCCGCTTATCAAAGCATCAATTCTAGCTTGACGAGTCCAGTGAGCAATATCAATTTCTCCTTGATTATTTGCTGTAGTGTGATGGATCATTGCACAGTTATTAGGCATGTTTTCGTTAACATAGTAAACGTCCACAACAAGTTCCTCCTTATTTTCTAACTAACAAATTAAACGGCCTACGGTCGCTGATACTACATTGAAATTCAAATACCAGAATTTATTCTACCATACAGAAATATAAAAACATGCTTACATCAGACAAATTAGGATTCTTTTGTCTAATGTTATTACCTACCACGCCCACAGTTGATTGTGTTACTGCCCATCGTCTGCCTGTGTAAATCCTGTACAGTATTTCAAAAAAACCTCCGTAATTAACATAATTTCTATTCTAACTGAAAATTTATATGCTGTCAAGAGAAATTTATTTCACATTCCAAAATCCTTATATGTATGACATAGCAAACAACACAACCGACAATGTGCATCCCCACCCCCAACTACCAGCCCTCGCAAGAAGGGGTCAAGGGGACTGGTCCCATTGCGGGGGAGGTCAAGGATGGGGCGGAGGGGGTGGGGCACCCCTGCCACAAACCGCCCTCCTTGTTTCTTTTCCTATCCTAAACCGGTATTAAAAATCCCTGATATTGACCTGAATGCAAGCCAAGAACCCTGAACAATCGCCGTGCTGAAACGATGCAATACCGGCTTGAGTCATATCGTCCTGGCTGACGTTTTTCCATTCGATATAATAGCCGTTTGCGTAGGCCAAATGGCTTATAAATTCGCGCTGTGTGCGTCCGTTGCCTTCACGGAAGGGGTGCAGGGCGTTGAGTTCGCCAAGATAAAAGGCGGCTCGTTTGCAAAAATTTGCCTTCGATAATCCGGCAAGATGTTTTTCTTTTGCCAACTTGTCGGATATCAATTTCGCTGCCGCTTCAATATGGATGTGGTGGGCAAAAAGATTATCACCCTTGGCAATATTTATATCACGGCATTGCCCCGCCCATTCGTACAAATCTTTGAAGATATAGCCGTGGATGGCCTTTAAATGTTCGAGGTCAAAATTGCCTTTAAGCGGGTTTTGTGAAAGCTCGTAGGAACGCGTGCCGGCAAAACAGGCCTCGGCCTTTTCGAGTTCTGCTTTTGTTGTAATGCCAAGTCTGTTCTTTAGAATGCCGGTCGCCGCATCGGTATAATGGTCAGAGTCTGAGTACTTTGACACGGGCGTAACGATCATAGAGATTGTTGATAACATCAGAGGTGGTTATTTCGCCGCGCATCACACGCTCTAAATCGGCAACCGTTTCAGGCGGTACCATCAAACCCTCAAGTTGTTGCTGGGCAATGGCGTGATCGAATGCGCGCTTATTGCGTTGAAACTCATAATCTGTCACCGTTTTCTCCATACGCTCTATTGTAGCACAAAACGGGTATTAACTACACTATACAAAATGACTCCATTTGCCCCTGTATTTACGGCTTTATGGCTAAAAATATCTATCCTTTTGAATACTTTTTAGGCATCCTGTAAAACTCTTATTTTATACCGGCTTATCTCCATAGTACACCGCATAATTGTATAGTACCATGTGAGCATTTTATTGTCAACTGCTTCAAAAAATATTTGCCAGATTGACACATTTCATGGAGAATGTTACCATATTACTATGGATACCTTAACAGCTAACCCTTCAGCCCCCCCGCAAGGGGGCCAGCCCCCTTGACCCCTTCTTGCGTGGGTTTGAACTTAACATGAACCTTAAGGTATTTGTAGCCGGGTTGCAACTGAAAAACCCTGTGATGACGGCCTCCGGGACTTTCGGCTATGGGCTGGAGTATGCGGAGTTCTTCGACTTGAGCAGGCTGGGGGGTATTGTCGTCAAGGGGCTGTCCGTCAAACCTTCCCAGGGCAATCCACCGCCGCGGATATGGGAGACCTCTTGCGGGATGCTCAACAGCATAGGGCTTCAAAACATCGGCATACCGGCCTTTGTCCGGGACAGACTCCCGCTCTTGCGCCGGTATGACACGCGCATAATCGTGAACTTCTTTGGCGACACGATAGCGGACTTTGCCGAGGGTGCGGCAATGTTAAACGATGCCGTCGGTGTGGATGCACTGGAGTTAAACGTCTCCTGTCCAAACAAGGATGCCTCCCAGGTACGACCTGGAGCGATAAAGAATTGGAGCGCCTTTGGAACCAACCCCGTTGTCCTGGCGGAGGTGGTGGGGCAGGTCAGACGGGCAACGTCCTTGCCGCTGATCGTCAAGCTCTCGCCAAACGTTACGGATATCACCGAAATGGCACGGGTGGCGGTTGACGCCGGAGCCGACGCCCTGTCGCTGATAAACACGCTCACTGGCATGGCTATAGACATCGAAACCAGAAGGCCGCGGTTATCCAACATCGTGGGGGGGCTGTCGGGGCCGGCCATAAAGCCTGTTGCGCTTAGGATGCTCTGGCAGGTGCACAGGGCGCTGCCCGCTGTGCCGTTGATCGGCATGGGCGGGGTCATGACCGGGGCAGACGCCATAGAGTTTATCCTTGCGGGGGCTACGGCGGTGGCCATTGGAACGGCCAATTTCGTCAACCCGCAGGCGGCGTTACACGTAATCGACGGCATAGAGCAGTACATGGCAGGGCATGACATAGCCAACGTCAACGACCTGGTTGGATGCGTGGCCTGCTAATAGTCGGGTGGTCATTACGCTCCTGAGCGACTTTGGCCTGAACGATTCCTTTGTTGCCCAGATGAAGGGTGTGATATTGACGCTCAACCCGTCGGCGACGCTGGTTGACATTACCCATCTGATTGCACCATACGACGTCATGGGGGGTGCGTTGATGTTGGGAGGGAGTTTTAGCGTCTTCCCCGCGGGGACGATACACCTGGCGGTGGTTGACCCGGGGGTGGGGTCAGACAGGCGTCCCATTGTGGTAGTAACGCAGGACTACTTCTTTGTGGGGCCGGATAACGGCATCTTTTCGTGCATCTACAGCCAGGTCAAAGGGGACTTCCAGGTCTATCACGCAACGGCCTCTGAGTACTTCCGCAAGTGCGTCAACGGCGCTGGTGGCAGCGGCGCCATCGGCAGGACATTCCACGGCAGAGATATCTTTGCACCCCTCTGCGCACACCTCAGCAACGGCCTTGACCCCACGAGGCTGGGGAACAGGATCGATGACTTCATCACGCTTGACATGGCAGTCCCCACGGTCGATGTCGGCAGTGGCTCTGTCAGCGGGCAGGTCGTCTACATTGACCGCTTCGGCAACTGCATCACCAACATAGACGAAGGAATACTCAACACAACGTTCCAGGGCGTTTCTCCAGGGCAGGTGCGCGTAATCTTCAGGGACAAGGAACTACCCCTTACGGGTTGCTATGAGGAGGCCGGGCATTTGCAGTTGAGCGCACTGATCAACAGCAGCGGGTCGTTGGAGTTGTTTGTCAACCAGGCAAGCGCCTCCGAGCAGTTTGACATCCTCATCGGGCAACGGGTGATGGTCGGATGATGGGGTCAAGGTGACCCGTCCTTGCCACGATGTTTATATTTGCCCTTGTGCTCTGGGGGCTTTTGTATCTTCTTTATATTTCATGGTAGCAAAAGAAAGAAAGGGGCGGCTCCGCTTCTTTGTCGCTCCAGGAGGGGGCAGCGCCCCCCGGCTCAATGCGCTCCTGGCCCCCTTCAGAACCCCCCGCAAGGGGAGGGG
>NZ_JABXWD010000108.1 GCF_019173545.1 Candidatus Magnetobacterium casense
AGGGGACTTCTTCGTGGCCGGGGCGCCTCGCCCCTCCCCTTGCGGGGGGTTCTGAAGGGGGGCGGAGGGGGTGGGGCACCCCTGCCACAAACCGCCCCTTTCTTTCTTTTGCTACCATGAAATATAAAGAGGATACAAAAAACATGTGTCATTTCAGTATACTTATTTATGCTGCTTTTTGTACTTAATCAGCTTTACCTTTGTATCATAAAAGGAAACGCTGCCACCTACAGGGTCAAACAAACAAGTGTTGTTACGCACAGAGGGATCAGTCCACATGAGGGCGTTGGCGTGGATACCTGCCGTTCTTGCCTTGTCGCCCTTAATTAGCTTACCGTCTATTACGCAATCGCTGCCGCCTGTTGCCCAATTGCCAAACCCCAAGGCAAAACTTATCACCCCAGGGCGTATTGCCTCCGTTACTGATATCTTGCCGACGATGTCTTTCGTTACGCCATTTTTTAAATCCCAAACCCCCTTGGTATTTGTAGCGCTGACAACCATGACATATTCGCCATCGCTTAAGCCAAGCCTCTGGGCATCGGAGGTGTTTATCACGATTGCATTCTCCGGCATAAGGGCAAGCAGCCAGTAGCTGGATGCTGTCCGCGACTTCGTATGCATAACTACGCGGTGCGTAATAAGGTGAAGGTCATACCCCTTTTCGTATCCCTCCAGAGACTCCCCGATGTAATTGCGTTGTGGAATGTACCTGGCAATGCCGGGAAATGATTTGCCAGTGCCGGAGTATTTTTTGGTCGCTGTTTTTTCCTGATACATATTAATCAGCGCCCCATATCTGTGAGCAAGTTTATCGCCATCGTATCCTTTGCTGTGGTCCTCAAACCGCCCTCCCCTGTTTAGTATGAATACGACCTTAGGCCAAAGGTCATCGCCCGCTATGTTTTTCCACCTCTGGTAGTCAAAGACGTGTTTGGGGATATGGCGTCTGGCTTTTTTGAAGATCTCGATTTCATCCTCTGAGGCATCTGGCACAGGTTTTCCAACAACAGCGGTGTTTGTCACTGCCCTCAGATAAAGATCATCCATGTGTGTGAGGTCAAAATTACCGTCTATGGCACCTTTGCCAAAGGATTTCAGCCCAAGCAACTCCCCAATGGCCATCGTCAAAGACTCAAGACAAAGCGGTGTCTCCGTATTGAACACCTTTACGGTTTCGGTAAAGGGTGCAACAGAGGGTTGGCGTATCGGCTCTACCTTGTTTATCATATTGGGATGAGAGCCATGAAACTCCCATCTCTCCAGATATGTCAAATCCGGGAATATGTAATCCGAGTAAAGGGATGTCGTGCCTATACATATGTCAGATGTAAAAAACAACGGTAATTTATTCACATCAGCAAGCACATCAATGTTTGTCTGTCCAGCCGGCAGAGAATAGGCCGGTGTGCCCATATACAGAAACAAAGCCTTTATGGAATAAGGATAAGCATCACCTATGCTTGGTATTATCTCCTCATACACATCGCTTGACAGGGGATACCAGTTACGTTTTGCCGGATAGCCCTTAAATAACGTAGTGTGTTCGTATTCGAGGTTATGGCGTATGGAGCTTATGCCAAATGCAGCCATTTTGCCTGATATCTTGCCGATTTTAAAGGGACCGTCCTTGGTTGCGTCATATCCATATGTAGAAGCTTTGGATATGCCGCCCTTGTAGTCAAAGTTTCCAAGCAGCATGTTTATGGACATCCAGGCAAGGACATTGTAAAAGCCATTTGTATGTTGAGCCGGGCCGCGATGAATGTCCACTGCCGCTTGTTTTCCATAGCTTGTAAGCTCCTTTGCCACGTGTACGACGTCTTTGGGGTTGATCCCTGCTATTTTACACCAGTCATCGAAGCTGTGTTCAAGTGCAGATTCCTTAAGAATTTGAAGCGAAGACTTGACATGCATCTTTGAAGAGCCATCCTTTGACTCTATCTCAGTGTCAACAAACAGGTCACCGACAACGGGATTATCCTCGTCGTTAGGCTCAAATGCCTTTAATACACCATTTTCCATCACAACAAAAAATTTCTCTTCATACTCTATGGCCTTGGCAGGGTCCTTTTCATCAGGTACGGAGCATTTCCTGGCCTGTGCAAGACCGATGTCTGAGGCGCGGAGAAATTTCCCAGGCTTGCCATCCTTCACCTCGACAAGCCATGAAGCGTTTGTCCACGAGGTCTCCTTTGCCGCTTTTGCCGCCGCCTTGTTTGCACACTGCAGGAAGTTCTTGTCAATGCGCTCGTTGCCTATCATCCACTGTATTATGGCAAGGGCCATGGCGGCGTCCTCTCCTGGTTTAATAGCAATCCACATCTGTGCCTTGCCGGCGAGTTTTGTATATCTGGGGTCAACCACGGCAAATGTCGTAGCGCCATCGCTGAGGTTTTTGATAAGACGTACCGTCCTGTTAGTGGGTCCGTAGTTTGCCTCAAACAGATTAGCGCCGACAAACAGGATATATTTCGAGCTTTCCAGGTCTGCCTGCCAATAGAATTTCTTTCCGTCTGTGAACTTGCCGTGTTTATATTGCTCGCTTATAGCCTTACAGGTAAAGTAGAGTGAACCTTGGCATACGGTGGTGTGTCCATGTAGATTCACTGTGCCAAAGCCATCGGCCAGGCGGGATAAAAACTCCTTACGTCCGTTTTTCAAGCGTCCAAAGGCAATAATAAACTGGTTATTCTTTGGGCCAAGGTCAGGGTGTTCGGGGTCTATAAGCATGTGAAGGGACTCTTTGTATTGCTCTTTAAAGGCAGCCGTCAGTTCCTTTTTCTTTTCAGCGTCTTTTTCCTTCCAAAGTGTCTTGATATCCTCCCCCATTGCCTTCATGAGCGAATTGTCCCTGCATGCGCCAATTGATCGCAGTCCCTCTACCTGGCGATTTTCCTCTCCAGGGACGTGG
This sequence comes from Candidatus Magnetobacterium casense, assembly GCF_019173545.1. Taxonomy (GTDB): domain Bacteria; phylum Nitrospirota; class Thermodesulfovibrionia; order Thermodesulfovibrionales; family Magnetobacteriaceae; genus Magnetobacterium; species Magnetobacterium cryptolimnobacter. The sequence goes on from NZ_JABXWD010000108.1 coordinate 2,915, forward strand.
GCAAACAGCTTTCCTCCCTCTACAATCTCCGTTATGGCCTTATCGAAGGGGATTGTCACCCATTTGTTTTCGCCTCTCTTACCGGCCCTTTTTAAGACACTGGCGATGCGGTAGGGGTCATAGAGATTCTGTATGCCTGCCTGTCCTTTGGGACATATAGCGCTGTCTATACGGGCAGCGTCATATATCGAGGTAGTCATGGGCAGGTTTGGCACAAGTGAAAACGGATTATATGGATTGCCGTCTATTTTAACTGCTACGGAGTCCTGAACCTTTACCTTTATACCACATCCGGTGTTGCAGTTGAGGCAGGACGTGTATATAATGTTCTCAGGTTCGTTTAGTGTATAAGGCGCATCTGGACGGGAATTGTTTATAATGCCGCACTGGGCATCGCCTGCCGCTGAAACGCCACCAAGTAGGGTGCCTCCTTTAACAGCAAGTTCCATGAAGTTTCTTCTGGACATAGTTTTATCTTTCATCGACTTACTCCCATGTTCTCAGTTTTCAAAAACAACTTTATACCGCCATAAGTCAGGGCCACAACCAGCGCTGCAATAAACAGGGCAACGAGATACTCGTTCAGAGAAGCCTGGTAGTCATATATAAGCCTGTTGTGGTGAAATGCCTCTTTCAATCCCTTGAGTTCCGAGATAGCCTGCCCTGGTATAAGAATGTTCAATCTTGCCGAGATAAAAGTTATAACGGTAATCAATCCTCCAACTCCAATAACCCTGGTGGATTTGCCCACAATCATCAAATAAATTGCTCCCAGGGAGCCTCCCACATGCACAATCCAGAACACCCACCAAAACGGGCCAAACATTATTAGTTCGATGGCTTGACGGGTGTGAGAGATCGGAGACCAGAAAGCGAGGCTATATTCGGCAAATTCAAACAGAAAGTAGACCATAATGCCGCATACCGTAATCCACCTCAATACACTGAATGGCGCCCGAGATACATTGGCAGCATTTCCTGCGGGAAATTCGGCACCGCAAACGGTTATACAATCCAGCAAGAGCAGAGCTGCCGAACCTGCCGTCAGACCGGAGATGAGAAAAAGAATCGGCATAATAGCCGATTGCCAGTAGGGTTTAGCGTCTACGACACCGAAGAAAGCCCCGCTCTGACTTGGAAAGGCAAATGAGGCGAAGATACCAAGAATTATCAATGGCACAAGCCAGCCGCTGGGGTCATTAATATCCCTATGGCTTGATTTCTTTCTGACAAGCAATAAGCACGCAGCAAGTATCAGGATAAAAAAGCTGTAACTCCATGCGTTAAATGTCATCATCGAGCTGAAGTTTGGGGTTATCATGATGCTAAAGGCCCTAAATGGATGACCAAGGTCAATCCATATAGCAAATAGCGCTGTAATAATGCATGCACCTGACACTATGCACACATAAGGGAAATGTTGTCGAAAGCCGGGCACATTAAGCAGATAACAGGCTCCCCCTATCGCAAAAACACCTCCGGCTATCCCGATAAGATGAAAATACATGGCCACCCACAGTCCCCAGGGGACATAACTGCCATAGCCTGTAAAACGTTCTGCCTCCAGAATCCTTGTAATTATCCCAATGCCCCCTGCTATTATGGCAAACACCCACAGGGTGAGTATGATTTTAAATGTCTTGTCTTTCATGCTATTATCCTCAAATTAAGTAAATCACTTGGGGCCTTGTACCTTTGGCCTCAAGCAACGTTATCTTGTTTGTCTTTGCTGCCATTTGGCTGACGAGTGTTTCTGCATCAGAGGCATCACCAAAATAGTTGGCTCTTCCTATACATGTACTTACGCATTGAGGCAGCAGACCGACTTCAATGCGATGCAGACAAAAATGACATTTCCTTGCGTTACCGACCGGGGAGTTATTATCCTTACGGTTCCATGCCTTGCCATACTCGTTGTTGGCGGCCAGTTCGTAGGGCTGAATTCGGGGTGTGTTTTCAGTATATTTCTCATTGAAATCGCTTGTCCTTGCCCCATAGGGACAAGCAGACAGACAATATCTGCATCCAATGCACTTGTCATAATCTATAACAACGATGCCATCAGGACGCTTCCATGTTGCCTTTACAGGGCACACCTCAGTGCATGGAGGAAGCTCGCACTGCATACACGGGCGGGGAAAATAACGTAACGACAGAAGGGGATATTTGCCGCTTAATTCCTGGATTACAGGTCGGTAGACAACCCCAGGCGGGAGTTTATTTTCGGCTATGCAGGCAACAGTACAGGCATGGCAGCCCACACACTTGCGAGTGTCTATAACCATCTGCCATTTTCTCTGTTCAACCGGTTTTTTCATAGCAGCTCGCAGTTCATCCTGCATTCGTATCAATATGTCATTGCCTTGATCTATTGTTACTGTCTTGAACTCCGGTAACGATCGGATGCTTTTATCGCCTATGGTGTCTGTGGTCTTCTTGGCAGTCTTGGAATAGGCGATCATTGATGCAGCTACAACAACACTTCCCGCAATAAGTGCTCCACCACGCACTAAATCCCTTCGGGTTATACCCGTGTCCGTGTCCTCAGTCTGTTTGTCCATAGCTATGCCTCCTTATTGTTCAATGGTCATTATTGTGGGTTAAAACATACAATCCACCTAAACCAGGATATTCGCCTACTGCTCAAGACCGCACTTATTGTAGTATGTAACAGTTAATCTCTGCTTGTCAACGGCACCCGGGCACAGGGGTGCATAAATTTTGGGTGGACGCCATAATACCGTACTTTTGCACTTTTTACTAATTTGACAATGTCATATTACAAACTCTGCAATTAAAAGATGTCTGAACCACGATTTAACGGCCCGGCGACTGTAGGGAGCAAAGTGATCAATCCTAGTTCAGACAATCCCTGATGTTTACTTGAATGTGACATTGTCAAACTAAATCGCCATTTAATACAGTTTTAAAAAATGGATTCCCGTTTTCACGGGAATGACAGGAAATGGTATTTTGCGCCCATATGTGCCTGGGGCGGCTCGCCCCTCCCCTTGCAGGGAGGCTCTGAAGGGTGCCAGGTGCGACTTTTATGGCAGACCGCCCTGCCTCATCCCCTGGAGCGCCAAGAAGCGGAGCCGCCCCTTTCTTTCCTTCTTCTTAGGGGGGGTGTACTATTACCAATTATCTATGTCATCGGCTTACGCGACGGCCTCCACGCCATCGAGTTTCACGGCACTGACGAGCTTGGGGGCATCCACGATGAGCGCCACGGTGCCATCTCCCAGGATGGTTGCCCCGGAGACGCCTTCGATGGTCTTGTACAGCTTTCCGAGAGACTTGATAACCGTCTGATGTTCACCTATAACGTAATCCACGACAAAGCCGACCCTCTGGTCCTCCACCTCCGTGATCACTATTTGCTCCACCTCCGGCGCCGGGGAGTCGAGCATGAAGTACTCGCGCAGGCGTATATAGGGCACGATGGCCCCACGCACATAGGAGATATGCCGTCCGTGTGACTTTTCGATGTCCTTGCGCGTCAACTCCACACACTCATGCACCACCGACAGGGGGATGACATAAAAGTCATCGCTGATCTTGACCAGCAGTCCGTCTATGATGGCCAGGGTGAGGGGCAGTTTCAGCGTTATAGTTGAACCGACGCCCTTTTTGCTCTTTATGTCAACTGTGCCCCGGAGGGCCATTATGTTTTTCTTTACGACGTCCATCCCCACGCCCCTGCCCGATACGCTTGTGACGTTCTTGGCGGTGGAGAAGCCCGGCTCAAAGATTAGCGAAAAAATTTCCCTTTCAGAGAGTTCGGTCTCCGGGGTGATGATGCCATTTTTGATGGCCTTGTTGAGTATTGCCTCCGTGTCAAGTCCGGCGCCGTCGTCGTCGATCTGGATCACGACGTTTGCCCCGGAATGTCCTGCGGCCAGGTGTACTGTGCCGTGTCTTGGTTTACCGGCCTTGAGGCGTACATCAGGGGGTTCGATTCCGTGGTCGATGCTGTTTCGGATGATGTGCACCAACGGGTCGTTGAGTTTTTCTATGACGGTCTTATCCAGTTCGGTTTCGGCCCCGTCGGTGGTCATAACGATATCCTTACCCAGTTCGCTGGAGAGGTCTCGCACGAGGCGTTTGAACTTGCTGAAGGTTCCGCCAATAGGCATCATGCGTATGCCCATGGTTCTGTCTCTGAGTTCCCAGGTGATGCGTTCCACTTCTTCGGCTATCAGCGACAGCACGGAATCCCCGAAGGCGGCAGAGGTCTGCGTCAGACGCGCCTGGACGGTGACGAGTTCGCCGACGAGGTCTACCAGGCCGTCGAGCTTCTCCGATGGCACCCGGATGCTGGCCATCGACTCCTGCTTGGCACGCTGCTGACGGACGTCCTTGATGTGTTGCTGCTCTACCAGGGCCGACTGTATCTGGTCCTCTTTAACGATACCGGAGTCTACGAGTATCTCTCCGACGCGCTTCTGCTTGCCCAGGACCCTCTGGAGTTCCACCAGGGAGACATCCCCGCGTGATATCAGTATTTCGCCGAGTTTGAGGTGCCTCTCCTCCTCCAGCATGTGACTGTCTGCCTCGATGACCTCAACGCTCAGGTCACAGACGTCCTGTACGAAGATAAAGACGTCTTTTATGGCGTTTTGGGCTGCGGTGGTGGTCAGCACTATATCCCAGGAGGTGTAGCACGCCTCGGCATCAAGGGCGCTGAGGTCAGGGACGGCGTCAGTCTGGGCAATGACCACGCAGTTACCCAACTCACGCAGTTCGTTAAGCATCAGCATCGGATTTGAACCCGTCAGGAACAGCTCCTTGTGCGGCTTGAAACGGATGCGGTACGTTACCGATTCGCTCTCTTCTTTTTGGTGTTCTGCCCTGGGTGGCCTCTGCTGTTGACCGCCCTCTTCCCCCTGAGGCTCCTCATCCTCCACGACCGAGCCAACCATCAGCGCCCTTAGGGCGGCGATGATTTCGTTTGATACGGCCTCATCGACGGATATGCCATCAAGCATGGCACGTATCTGGTCTCTTGCGCGCAGGGTGAGGTCCATCAGTTCCTTGGTAACGAGCATCTTGCCGGTTCTGACCATGTCAAAGGCGGTCTCTACCTCGTGGGTGAAGTGCGCTATGTCATCAAAGCCAAACATGGCCCCGGAGCCTTTTATCGTGTGCATGGCCCTGAACACCCGCCCGATCAGTTCCTCATCCGTGGGGGTCTCCTCAAGTTCCAGTAACGACGTCTCTAATTCGGTTAGAAGCTCATTTGCTTCCTCCTTGAATATCTCTCTGCCCGCATCAAGACCTTCGCTTGCTTCGCTCATCCCAGCACCTTTTTTATGACCGCCAGTAGTTGTTCCGGCTTAAATGGTTTCACGATCCAGCCTGTGGCTCCGGCTGACTTGCCTTCCTGCTTCCTGGTATCCTGCGATTCCGTGGTGAGCATGACTATTGGTATGAACTTAAAAGCCGGATTGGCCCTCACGGCACGGATGAGTCCTATGCCGTCGAGGTTGGGCATATTGAGGTCGGTTATAATCATCTGCACCGTGTTTGTACCGAGCTTGACCAGTGCGTCCTTGCCATCAACGGCCTCCACAACGGTATAACCCGCACCCTTGAGGGTAAAACTAACCATCTGTCTGATACTTGCCGAGTCATCCACCGTCATTATAGTCTTGCCCATAATATAACCCTCCTATATCTAACAATAATTTTTCTTATTTTTCGTTCAACAAATTCTTAACGACGTGCGTAAAGCCGCTCTGCTCAACCACGTCTCTGAATGCCTGTGCGCTGTTGACAACGCCTATGGTCTTCCTCGATGCCTCGGCGCTGCGCAACGTCGCAACTACGATCTGAAGGAACGATACGTCCACGGAGACGACGTCCTTCATATCCAGGACGGTATGACTTACGCTGCCAATAGCCTTCATGAGCATGATTCTTATCTCCACGGCGTTCTGTATCGTCAGATCCTCATCCAGTGTTAGCAGACCCTCTTTATTGGGTGTCTTTATTGTAAATTCCATCTTAATGACCTCCGGTTATTGTAATCTATTTGATGTATTTTTTATAAGCTCTACTATGTTATCATAGATTCTCCTTTTATTTCTCAGATTTGTAATTCCATTTTTGTTGTAAGATAGCAACGGATATCGGTACCCTTTATAATCAGCAAAATGCTTGTATTTCCTCACCGATAAACATCCTTACGATGACCGATATTTAAGATGGTTACTACCTTTTTATAATCATCAATCTTATAGATAATACGATAACTTCCACCACGAATACGCCAACCTTCTCTGCCCGTTAACTTTCTGGAACCATATGGCCTTGGCTCATCTCCAAGAGACTGCAATGCCTTCTTAAGGCTATTATATGTATCATCACTTAGACCGGATAGTTCTTTCTGTGCCCTCCTTAAAATGAGAACTTCGTAACTCACTTTCTGGTTGCTTCTATTTCCCTGATAGCCTGGTCTAATGGTATCGCTTCATCCCCTGATGTCTTTGCCGCGTCATAGGCTCGAATTGATTCCAATTCTTCCATATCTTCGAGTATTTTTTTATAGTCCTCTATCTGAAGGATTACTCCTGTACGTTTTCCATTATCGTCTATAATGAATTGTTCATTAAAAACGCTCATTTGTTTCCTCGTGCAGTCTTATTATTTGAGGGATATCCTCTTCATTATCAAAATGACAACTGAGGGCGTCTTTTATGTTTTCCTTTAATTCATCCATCGTATCACCCTCCGTAAATATAGAATATCCCTCCGCACGAGCGCAATAGCCTCCGGAACTGCCTACATATTCTTCTTCTTTTTCCACTATGAAAGTTATTTCTATCATTAAATACCTCCAATAATTGTATCATAATTTGTATCTTTCTTCTCAGCTATGGTTTCGCAGTTTCTGGATTCCTGTTTACACAGGAATGACATGGACGGGCCAAAGACGCCATTTGCTGTCATTCCCGCGAAAGCGGGAATCCATTTTTCAAGCCG